>JABFRZ010000095.1 GCA_013140785.1 Planctomycetota bacterium
CTCGTAGAGGATCCGCATGAGCTGCGCGCGCTCGCGCGCGCGGAGGTCGAGCCCGTGGCCCTGGACCAACTGGAGGCCGCGCTCGCGCGGCTCATGGCCGAGGTCCCGGCGCCCCTCGGCCCGGAGGCTAGCCGGCCTTCGGACCCGGAGTCGGAGGACGTCCTACGCGCGCTTGGCTACGTGGGCGAGGACCCCGCGCCCCAGCCCGGCGGCGCCCCCGGCGAGCGCTTGCGCCAGCGCCACGCCGAGAAGTGAGATTGGCACGGCGACGGTCTCCACGTGTCGAGCGCGGCGATTCCTTGATCGCGAGGGGACTCGTGACGGGGCGCACGCTTCGGGGAGCACCGCCCGCACGGGGCGGCGCTCCCGGCCGTGCGTTACGCGGCCTTGGCCTTGCGGGCTTTCTTGCCCTTGCGCTTGCCGCGCTTGCCCTTCTTGACGGCGGCGGGCGCAGGCGTGCCCGAGCCGATGTGATAACGCGTGCCGCGTTTCTGCCCCGTCTTCTTCAGCGCACCGCTGCCAAGGAGCTGGATGATGGCCTTCTTGACGAGCTTGGGAGCGGCGCGCACCGCGGCGGCGATCTCGCCCACGGTCTGGCCGTCGTTGCTGCGCACGTGCTCGACTATGGCGCTGGTGACGTTGCCTCCGACGGCGCTGCCGCCTCCGCGCGGCCGGCCCGGACCGCGGCGAGCCGGAGTGGAGCTCCCACCGTCGAGCACGCTCTTCAAGGCCTCGAGCGTGCTGCGGCGAACGAGGACATCGAGCTCGTGGACGAAGGTGACGATGCGTTCTTTGATCTGGTTTTCGATGTGATTGGACATGGGAATCGGGGGGAGGACGACAAAAGCGACCGCGATAATGAGCGCCCAGCGAGCAAGGGCACAATACGGTCGAGAGTCTGTCTAACGGATTGATTCCCCAGGTTCTAATTGTTTCTTGGCATTTCCCTCGGGCGGGCCACACTCTTCACCCAATGCCGCGCCCGGGCTGGTCATTCCAGGCATAGTTGCAGCGCGTCGCTCGAGGCGTTACCGGCCTTGCCTTGCCAGCGGGCCTGGAAGGCAAGGGTCTCGCCGATAAGGGTCGGATCGTCCGGTAGCCGCAAGGAAATCTCGATCTCTCGGCGTCCGGGCAGCGCCGTAGCCCTGCGCGAATGCACGACTTGGCCCGGGTCCACCAGGATGCCCGTGCGCTCCGCGAACAGGGGCTCCGTCAGCGCGCGCGAGACACACAGCTCGGCCCGCGCCCCGTCCGCGGCCATGGCTTCGGGCACGTGCAGGCGGAACACGAGCGTCGCGCCCGGCCGCAGCTCCGTGCTGACGAGCTCGAGCGAGCCCTCCGGCTCGGCATGGCGGCCGTGAACGGCCATCCACGAGCCGGTGGTGTTGTCAGCCGTGGAGGTTCTGTCGAGCGATTCCTGTCCGGCTTGCGACATGGGCTCGCCCAGCCTTGGACCTCCGGCCATGAGCGCCTGGGCACCGCGCAGCAACGTGATGTACACGGCCCCGCGATTCGGGCCGCCGTCGTCGTCGTTGCGCGCACCCACGGCGAGGTCGGGGATACCGTCCCGGTTGAGGTCGCCCAGCGGCGCCAAGGATGAGCCGAGCCAATCCCAGTCGTCGAGCGCGACCGGGAAGCCGCCCTCCGTGTCGCTGATCTTCTGGTGCGCGGCCACCGTTCCGGTCGGGGTCAGGAAGAGCACGTACACCGCGCCGTTCTCCCTGCCGCCGTCGGCGTCCTTCACCGCGCCCGCGGCGATGTCGGTGATCCCGTCGCCGTTCACGTCGCCCAGCGTCGCCACCGAGGTCCCGAACTGGTCCACGGTTTCGAGCAGTGCGGTAAAGCCGCCCGAGAGCATGCTGATCTTCTGGTGGCCCTTGACGGTCCCGTCGGGTCGCAAGAACAGCAGCCACACCGCGCCGGCATTGAGCGCGCCGTCGTCGTCCAGCGCGGCGCCCACCAAGAGGTCGCGCACTCCGTCGCGGTCGAAGTCGCCCAACGGCGCGAGCGAGAAGCCGAACCAGTCGAGGCTGCGCAGCCGGCCAGTGAAGCCGCCCACGCCGAAGGCGATTTTCTGCGCGCGCTTCACGCTGCCGTCCTGCCGCAGGAACAGGATCCAGACGGCGCCGCGCCGCGTTCCACCCGTGTTGTCTGTGGGGGAGCCGACCGCGAGCTCGGGCACGCCGTCGCCGTCCAGGTCCCCGGGCGAGCACAGCGAGCGCCCGAACTCGTCCTGGTTGAATAGCGGTCCGGCGAAGCCGCCCGAAGTGCTGGAGATCTTGCTCGTGCGCTTGACGGTTCCGTCGCGGTTCAGGCACAGCAGCCAGACCGCGCCACGGTTCATGCCGCCGTCGTCGTCGAAGTTCGCGCCCACGGCCAGATCCGGCACGCCGTCGGCGTCGAGGTCTCCGATGCCAGCCAGCGCGCGCCCGAACTGGTCCCCCTCGTCCAGGCGGCCCGTGAACCCGCCCTCGAGCTCGCTGATCTTGCGCGTCTCGCGCACCATCCCGTCGAGGCGCATGAAGAGGATGTACGCGGCGCCCTGATCGAGACCGCCGTCGTCGTCGGTGTGCCCGGCCGTGGCGAGATCGATGACGCCGTCGCCGTCCAGGTCGCCGAGATTCGTCACGGCCCGTCCGAGCTGGTCCGAGTCGTCCAGGCGCGGGCCGCGGCCGCCCTGCGTGTGACTGATCTTCTGGAGCCGCGCGACCGTGCCGGGTCCGAGCTGAGCTTCCGGGGCAGCCGAGAGCAGGATGGTCACGCTCGACACGAGCGTGAGCGAGCAGGAACGGAACATCGCGGAACTCCTTGGACCGTGGACCCGTGGGGAATCCGATTCCGGGAAGGGAATCGACTTCCGCTTAGGATGTCGCAAAAAGTTCGAAGCGCCTAGATCGAATCCGGTGTTTGTCGGAAAAGAAGGGCAGGAAGATTTTTCACCGCGCGCCCTGAGTGCGCGCCAAGCCAGACGTCGGAAAAAAATGCGCTGTGATGCGCGAGCTCAGCGGCCCTTGCCATCGACTCGCCACGGCGCCGATCCCCGCCCGCTTGTGGAGTGCGCCGTTCCGTCCGCGCGCGGGCCAACCCCGCGGAAGATTCCCGGCGCAGGCGGCCTCACTCGATCCGGCGCAGCTCCGCCTCGCCCTCGGTGATCTCGAAGGCGGCATCCACGGGCACGTCGCGGAAGGTCTGCGTGAGGTCGCTGGTCGGCCAGTACACCTCGAGCACGCCGATGCCGGTCGCCTTCCCCAGCCCGATCATCTGCCGCAGCGGGTTGGCGCCGAAGCTGCCGCCGCTGTTCACATGCTTGTAGACCGAGCGCTTCACGCCGTTCTCCGTGATCTCGCAGCGGATGCGCGCGCCGATACCCGGGCGGTTGGAGCGCACGCCCACGAGCTTCACGGTGACCCAGTGGTTGCCGAAGCCCGGATTGCGGAACAGCGCGTTGCCGAAGGCGTCGCCCGGGAAGGCCCCGCCCATTTCGGCGAAGACGTCCTGGTCGCCGTCGCGGTCGAGGTCGGCGAAGGCGACCCCGTGGCCCTTCTGCAGGTGTCCGAAGCCGCCGGCCGTGGTGACGTCGGCGAACTTCTTGCCGCCGCGGTTCCAGTACATCTTGCTCGGGATCAGGGCCTCGTAGTCGGGGAAGCCCGTGTTCAGGTAGAAGTCGAGGTACCCGTCGTTGTCCAGGTCGCCGAAGTTGGCGCCCATCGTCACGGTGATCTCGTCCAGGCCGACTTCCTTGGCGACCTCGCGGAAGCCGCCCCGGCCGTCGCCCTTGTAGAGGCACGCGAACTCGGCGTTGCTCTCGCCGCCCAGGAGATCGAGCACGTAGGGCCCGAGGCGCGGCAGGAAGGTCGCCACGTAGATGTCGAGGACCCCGTCGTTGTCGTAGTCGAAGAACCAGGTGGGGAAGCTGCGCTCCGGCTTCACGACGCCCAGGGCCTCGGCCACGTCCGCGAACGTCCCGTCGCCCTGGTTGCGGTACAGCCGATTCAGCTCGAGGTTCGAGACATACAGATCGGGGAAGCGGTCGCCGTCGTAGTCGCCGAAGGCCACACCCTTCGCATAGCGGTTGTTCAGGACACCGGCCGCCTTGGCCACGTCGGTGAAGGTGCCGTCGCCGTCGTTCCGGAAGAGCTGGCTCGGCGCGGCGATGCGCGGGCTGGACTCGTTGGCGACGTAGAGATCCAGGTCGCCGTCGTTGTCGTAGTCGGCCCAGGCGACGGCTTGCGTCGGGTAGTTCTCCTCGGCCAGTCCCGCCGCGAAGGTCACGTCGGTGAAGGTGCCGTCGCCGTCGTTGTGCAGCAGCGAGGGGTGGATGCGCCCGCGCTCGAACAGCCACGCGCCGCGCGGCACGTGGATGTCGAGGAAGCCGTCGTTGTCGTAATCGGTCTGGATCGCGTTGAGGCCGCCGACGATGCCCGTCAGGCCCGCCGCCTCGGTGCGGTCCGTGAAAGTCCCGTCGCGATGCCCCTTGAAGTAGAGCAGCTGCCCCGTGGGGAGCGACTCCGAGGCCACGATGTCGAGCACGTCGTCGCCATCGAAGTCGTCCACGATCACGCCGCCGGAAAGCGTCATGGAGTTCAATCCGAGCTCGGGCGCCACGTCCACGAACCTCGGGAAGCTCTCGTCGGACGAGAAGGCCGCGGGCGGGATCAGGTGGGCCTTCGGCACCGCCTGCGGATACTCACCCACCGTCATGGCGGCGAGGTTGAGGAGCCAGCGCGAGGGCAGGTCCTGCGGGTCCTCCGCCAGGAGCGCGAGCAACACTCGCAGCGCCTCACTCGAGCCCTGCTGCTCGAGGTGCACGCCCTTCGGGCCGATGGGCACGAGGCAGCTCTCGCTCGTGTGGCGCGCCACACAGTTCGCGTTCTCGCCCAGGCGCAGCCACGACAGCGCGAGGTGGAAGCGCGCCTTGCGCAGGGCCTCCGGATCCATCTTGCCGGCGAGCTGTGGGTGCAGGTCGCAGGCCTCCTTGAAGCCCGCCACCGCGGCCTCGGTCTGGCCGAGGCGCAGCTCGGTCATCGCGATCTTGCACAAGAAATCCCAGCGCTTGGTGGGCTGCTTTCCGGGCGGCAGCGCCGCCAGTGCGGCCCGCAGAGTGGGCAACTCGCCCGCGCCGATGAAGACCTCGTCGTACTCGGCCATGCGCTCCGGATCGGCGAGGTAGGCGAGCATGCGCGCGTGCCCAGCGGCTCGCGCGCGAGCGGCCGGATCGTCCTCGGCGCGTGGCGCTTCCCTCGCCGGCGGAGCTGCTGTCGAAACGGCGGCATCCCCGGCCTGCAGCAGGGCCGGAAGGGCGAGGAGCGCGGGCAGCGGGAGTCCCATGCAGGCAAGTTTCCTTTGAGCGTAGCCCGATCCGGAGAACGGATTAGGGGGTCGCGGCCGCCCGACTTTATCACGCGGACCGCTCGTGCTCGCCTTGGCCGGACCGGACCGCGCAACGCCTAGCCGCCCGCGCAGGCGGCCTTCCTGGCCGCCGAGCACGGCTTCCCGAGCGCGACGCTGCATCGGCGCAGCGCGCGCCAGAGCAGGCTCCCCGCAGAGCAACAACTCGCGTCACGGCTGGCGCTCGCGCGGATTCTGGCGCAAGCTGCCTCCTCGAAATCGGCCCGCGCGCGTCTCGGAGCCGCATTCGCAGTCCTAGAGGCGGCCGCCAGAGCCCCCTGCGCCGGCCGCGCTGACCTCGATCGTCACCATGTTCATCGGCGAACGGCGAGCACAGGCTCACGGCCTGCGCGAGCGCAGGACTTGCACTTGATGGAGGTACGCACTTTCATCGGCGCCGACCTGCTCGAGCGTCTCGGCCTCGAGCTCGACGAGCTGCACGCGGCCACGGGCGCGCCCGTCACCGCGCGTCGCCCCTGGCTCGCGGCCTGGGCGCGCTGCCATCCCGAGTACGAGCCGCTGGCATTGCTGGTACAGGACGGACCGCGCCTGGAGGCTGCTGCGCTGCTCGTGCGGCGCAAGGCGCGCGTGGTCAGCGAGTTCTTCGCGCTCGGCACCGGCCTCAGCGACCAGGCACGCTTGCCGGCCCGCAACCCCGCGGCCGCGGCGCGCCTCGCGCACGCCGTGCTGGAGCATCTCTCCTCGGTCCGTGGGCCGTGGCATCTGCGCCTGCGGCACCTGCCCCCCGACGACGCGGTGGCGACGGCCATCGCTGCCGGGCTGGACTCGGCCGAGCTCGCGCCCGGGGATCCTTCGCCGACGCTGCGCTTCGGTCCCGAGCGCTTGCTGCGCGCGCACGTCAGCAAGAACCACCACCAGCAGGTGCGCCGCATGCTGAATCGCATGCAGGGCGAAGGCCTCGCACCCGAGCTCGCACACCTGCGCGCGCGCGCCGCGGTCGCGGCCGTGCTGCCAGAGGTCGAGGCCGTGTGCCTGCGCCGCGACGTCGAGCTACGCGGCATGAGCCTGTTCGACCGCGCGGGCGCGCGCGCCTTCTTCCGCGAGGTGATCCTGGAGCACGCCGCGCGGGGCGAGCTCGAGCTCACGACCCTGAACCTGCGCGGCCGGCTCGCGGCCTACGTGGTGTGTTTTCTCGATCGCGGCGCGCACCGCATGTGGAACTGCCGGCTCGACCCTGCCTGGAGCCGCTACGGCGTTGGTCGCGTGGCCAACAACGCCGCGCTCGAACGCGCGCTTGCCGACCCGGGTGCGGACGAGTTCGACTGGATGCGCGGCGACGAAGCCTACAAGCTCAGCATGTCCAACCACGTCGAACGCGCGCTCGATCTGTGGGCTTGGTCCACGCCCGCGCTACGCGTCGCGCTGGACTCGAAGCGCCGCCTCAAGGGCTTCGTCAAGGGCGTCGTGGCCGAGCACGAGTGGCTGCAGCCAGCCTTCGCGGCCTCGCGGCGGCTCAAGTCGGCCGGGCGGCGCGCCAAGCGCTCGGTCGCGG
>JABFRZ010000539.1 GCA_013140785.1 Planctomycetota bacterium
GCCGTGGATCGCTCGCGCAGCGAGGCGCGCACCGCCCTCGGCGATCCGGGGTGTCTGCAACCTCTCGAGCCCGGCGCCGCTGGACCGCTCGCTGTCGCTCCCGCCCCCAGAGCGGGGCCCCGACAAGCCCGCCGACCACTTCGCGAACCTCGGATCCAGAGTCAACTCCATTCTCTCCGGCGGTTCGCCCTAGGCCGGCTTCGCACGACTTCGGGCTACCGCCTCGCGCTGGGAACTTCGACCCCCAGCCGTGGAGAAGAAGTTAAGGAGGCAGTAATGCCCTGGCGGGACGGAGGCCGAGGTAGCCGACGGCGTACGACGGCGAGTTAGCGGCGCGGTCCGCCGAGCGCGCACTGACGGACAAGTGGTCCCAGCCGCCGCCGCTCGAGCCCCAGCCGCTCCAGCATCGCCCTGCAGTCGTTCCAGCTCACCCGCTCCACCGGGTGCAGCAGATCCCCGGGCTTGCCGCCCTCGTTCCAGGACCTGTACGTCTGCGGGTTGTACTGGCTCGGGCTCTGGCTCGCGAACCGCAACCACTGGCCCTGCGTCATCTCGAACTTCGAGAGGAACAAGGCCGAGACCCGCACCTCGCGCGGCGGACTTTCGTTGAGCTCCGACTGTGGATCGTAGTTCCGTCCATTGGGATCGGTCTGCTGCGCGCCCATCGTGATGGTCCCGCCAGGGAGCAGCACGAACACAAGCCCCGTCGACTCCTTCAGGTCAGCTTCCCATCCGGGCCACGTTCCGCGGGCTCGCCGGTCTGCAGGTGTGCGAACTCCAACAGGCCCGACTCCAGATCGCGTCCGATCGGCGCAGCCCGAGCTGAGGAGTAATGCGCAGCCCTCCGTACTGCGGGCATTCGGCGACGTCCGCGACTCTGGCAGCGGCTTCGGCCCACCCCCGACGCTTCGGCTCCGCTCACGCTGCGCTCGGCGATCGTCCTCGCGAACTCGAAGCGCCGCTGGATGCCCCAGCCGTGCTCGGCCGACGTGCCGCCGGAGGCGAGACCTGTCTCAGGGTTCGAGAAGGTCTTCACACTGCTCACCAGCTTCTCGAGCTGGTTGTGCCACCACCTGTCCTGGGCGTCGGCGAACAGCCACTCCGGACGCGTCGAGATCTCGGCCTCCAGCTCGGCGATGTGCTGCTCGAGCTCGGCCAAGTGCTTCTTGCGCTCCTCTTCCTGCTCGGGATCGATCTCCTCCTCGATCTTCTTCTTCAAGCGCTCCTAGCGTCCAGCCGCCCTCCACGAACTCCATCGCGATCCAGGCCAGCCCGTCGGACTGCCCGTAGCCGTGCACCGTCACGATGCCCGGGTGGTGCAGCCTTCCGCCCGCCCGCGCCTCGCGCTGGAACAGCTCGAGCTGCCGCTCGGTCACACGCTCGGGCTCACAACTTGTGGACAGCGCCTGGGCGTCGATCCTGAAGAGAGCGATCCACGTTCTCGGGGCTCCGGGCGCGCATGCTGATCCCTCGCAGGGCCTGTCTTGCTCTGGGAGGCCGGGGTTCTGACGAAGATCGAGGCACGCGCGAGCTCATCCGGCGCAGCGACTGGCCTCGAAGTCGGCCGGCGAGAAGTAGCCGAGGCTCGAGTGCAGGCGAGTCCGGTTGTAGAAGACCTCGAGGTAATCGTGCAGGGCAGCGCGCGCCTCGGCGTAGCTCGTCCAGCGTGCTTCGTGCACGAGCTCCTGCTTGAGCGTGCCGTTGAAGCTCTCGACCACGGCGTTGTCGTAGCAGTTGCCGCGGCGGCTCATGCTGACCTGGGTCCCGAGGGCCGCGAGCTTTCCCCGGTAGGCCGCGCTCGCGTACTGGCTGCCGCGATCCGAGTGGTGGAGCATGTTCGGCGCGGGGACGCGCGCGCCCAGCGCCATGCCCAGGGCGCTCTCGACGAGCTCGCTCCTCATGTGATCGGCGAGCGCCCAGCCCACGACGCGGCGCGAGTAGAGATCCAGGATCACTGCCAGGTACAGGAAGCCGCCGGAGGCCATCGGGATGAAGGTGATGTCGCCGGCCCAGACCTGGTCGGGGCCCTCGACCTGGAACTTGCGATCGAGCGTCCGCAGGGTCGGTAACGTTGCCCAGGTGGCCAGGTACCTGGATCTCACCCAGAGTTCCCTGCGCAACTGGGTGAAGCAGGCCGAGGCGCGTAGATCGCCGAAAGGTCCAGATCCTCCGTCACCACTCGACGAATGAAGTGCACCAGGTGCCCAGACGGGACCAGGTCCTTGAACGAAGCCGGGAAGAGATCGCCCTGCGCCACATCCCACGGACGGAAGACATCCTTCGCCATGCCACTTCCATCGGCAGAGAATGGCCGACTCTGGCCCGTGCACCGACTACAACTCGCAACCGAACTCGGATCGATCCAAGAGGCTGGCGCCCGAACAGAGGCTGCCTTCTCTGACTACTCCGACAGGCTGCTAGCGCCGGCCCACACCGAAGTTCCCCTGTCCAGGAGTTGATGTTCAGAACTGTGCAAGCTGGCGCGCGCGAGTCAGGATCCTCTGCGCGGCGTCCTCCTCGGCTTTGGGCGACGCGCTTTCGAGCACCCGTACGGCCTCCTTGGCCTGCGCACTGAGCAAGTAGTTCAGCGCCAGGACCAGGCGCGCGTCCCGGTCGGTCGGATGGTCGCTGAGGTAACGGTCGAGCGCTGCCAGCTGCTCGTCGAACTGCTTCGGATCCGGGTAGAAGGCGTGCTTGTCGATCTGACTCTCCACCAGGGCTGGGTCGAGCTCCAGCGCACGGCGCACGGCGTAGGCGCCGTAGTGGTAGTCGCCCGCGGCGAAGAGGGCGTCGGACAGCACCAGGTGCAACGCGCCTTGATCGGGCGCGAGCTCCACGGCCTTGGCGTAGAACTGGACTGCATCCGAATAGCGCCCCTCGCGGAAGGCACGGTCGCCGAGTTCGAGGTATCGCTGGGCTGCGATGGAGAGGGGGCTGGCCTCTGCGGCCGGCGGAGCGAGACGGCCCTTCTCCGTCGGCGGGGCGAGGACGGCTGCCTCGCCAACCGGTTCGGTTCCGATACCGCCTTGGCCCCCGACGTAGATCACTTGCGGCTCGGCGTAGACGACGGTGGAGACCGACTCGCTGCAACAGTAGTCGGAGCAATCATGGGAGCGCGAGTAATACCACCAGGCGGGGTAGTACCAGCTCCAGTAGCAGGGGTACGACCACCAGCACCAAGAGCTGGAAAACCAATTGCCGCGGTTGCGGTTGCCCCAGCCCCACGGGTCGCGCACCCACGGGTCGTCGTCGAGGCACAGCCCACCACGGTAGCCGCCGGCGTACACGCCGCCGATGGCGCCGGTCGCGATGCCGCTCGCGTGCCCAGAGAGCCGAGTGGGAACGAGGACTTCCCGTGAGCCCTTGTGACCTTTGCCGCCGAAATCACCGCCGCCCTGGTCCGATCCCTTGGCGCCCTTCGGTCTCCCGTTCTCCTGCGGGACACCCTTGCCATGCGTGGGCGAGAGCGAGGAGGCGGAAGGAGCCTTCGGCGTTGGCCCGGACGAGCCCTTGGTACCGGTCGGGCGCGGCTCGACGCGCCGGGTGGGACCGAGGTCGTAGCCAACTAGCGGACCCGAGCCGCGCTTGCCCGGCGCAGCCTTTCCACTCACATCGCGCGAGCGATCCGGCGAACCGCGGCCCGGGGATGCCACTGAATTTCCAGACTTCGGAGCGAGAGAACCGGAGCCGGAGTAGGGGGCAGGAAAACGAACGCGAGACGGGGTGCGGACCTCGGCGGTCAGCGAGCTTCTCGATCCAGCCGATGCTCCCGCCCCTGCCGTATCCAGCGTGGGCCCTGCCTTGGGCGGGGAGTCAGACCTGGCGGAGTTGAGGTCGGAGGAACGGCCGCCGTAGACGTCGCGGCCGGACTGAGGACGAGGCGCGCTGTCCGAGGCGACCGGGCGCGGCTGAGGAGCGCTGGGTGAGACGTGATTCGGCTGGCTCGGCCGGCTCGTCACCTGGCCAGGAGTGAACGAGCGCGATGAGCCCGAACCCAACCCAGGTCGGACAACGGGGGGCGAGCTGGGGCGCACCGAGGGCGTGGGCGGACGCGCGCCGTCGCCCGAGTGGCTTGAGCCACGCGAGGGGCTGGGAGCCGCCGAGGGTCGCGACGAGCCGCCGCTCGACGGTCGCGGGGCAACACCCGAACCCCGCGAGCCCTGACTCGAGGCCGGACGGGACACGGAGCCACCACCCGCGCCCTTCGACTGCGCCCCCGAGGAGTGACTCGCCGAGGAGCCCTTCGAGCCACGCTGTGGCTCGGGGCTGGCGTCGGAAATCGGGCCGAGGGCGAGCAGGGAAAGGCCGACGAGGAGAGGGCGGATGTGGATTTTCATGATTGGCTCGCGACGGAGTTGGAACCCTAGTACACGCAAACCAGAAGCCGAACCGTGAGGCTGAAGTAGGGGGCCCGTGACTGGCACGGACCGAGGACCCCGGGACCAGACGACCCTTCCGTGGGACACCCATGAGAGGACACCTAGTCGGCGGGTGCGAGCGGGAGGACGACCTCGATCGGGAGCTTCGGCCGGGCGTGGACGCGCACGTAGGCGGAGCCGGCGCGCTCATTCTCGGGGACGGCTCGCTGGAGCCTTGCCAAGGCCGCGGAATCGAGTTCCGAGATCTGTTGCAGTGGGAGGAGGAAGCCAGGTCGCTCGGCCTGGGTTTCGAAGCCTTCGGGGGCCGGTTGCATGGCGGTCATGAGGCGCACCAAGCAACGCTGCGGACGCGCCGCGCTCGAAAGCTCGAAGGTCGGAACGGGATCAACCACTCGTCCGGCCGCCCTCCCGGCGGCTCCGGTCTCGGCGATCCACAGTCGTGCCTGGGCCAGGGCCTGCTCCCAGGTGATGTCTTGCGGCAGCGGGTACGAGCAATAGGTCATCGGCACCAAGTCTTGCGCAAGGACATGCGCATCGTTCGCTCCAGGCCCGGGCACGGGACGCCGGTCGGGCGGTACGAACGAGGGCTCGAGGTAGTGCAGGCGCGTCTCGATCGACTCCACCGTTTCGACGAAGCCACCTCCTTCGGCCTCCATGACGAGGCCGCGCGGCCAGTTTCGGCCGTTGCGTTCCTCCCAGACGCGGATCTCGAGGGCCTCGAGCGTACGCCCCTCAGGATCGCGTGCCTGGATCCGGCGCGGACGTCCATCGACCAGTTCCGCCACCAGCGTGCCGATTGGAAGCTCGCGGCAGCAAGAGTCCGCGTGTACTGCGGCCGTGCGCTCGCCGCCTACGGCCTCTTGCCAGGCAAACCCGTCTGGCCACAGCATTACGGCGCGTCGCAACTCCATCTGCAGCAGCACCGAGTTGCGCTCCATGCCCTCGACGGCCTGCGATGGACTGCCCGAGGCGAGCTGCTGTACGGACTCACCCCACCGGTAGAGGAACAGGTGCTCGGACTGCTCAGCCGAGTAATTCTCGAAGTGCCAGCGGACACGGTCGGGGAACACGTACACGGCCGTCAGGCGGTTCTGTTGGGAGCCAAAGTCGAGTCGCGATACGATCTGGATGCCAGGCAAACCCACGACGGCGGCGCGCGCGCCCGGCGCCGGTCCGTGGGGCGGGCAATCCTGTAGTGCGAGCAGCAGCGCAAGGAGCGCGGAGGTCACGCGAGGCGCTCCCGCAGTAACGCTGCGGCGCCCCGCAGCGTCTCGAGACGTTTCGCGAAGCAGAATCGGATCAGGTGGCGGCCATCGGCCGGATCCGGGAAGAAGCTCGAGCCTGGCACCGTCGCCACGCCGCCGCCGGAGACGAGGCGCATGGCGAAGGCCGTGTCGTCTTCGCCCGGCTCCTGAAAGCGCTCTACGCCGGTCATCACGTAGTAGGCTCCGCGCGGAGGGAACACGCGGAATCCGAGCTCGTCGAGCACGCCCACCAAGGCATCGCGGCGCGCGTGGTACTCGCGCACGAGCCCGCGGAAGTACTCCGGTCCGAAGCCGAGGGCCTCGGCCGCGGCCTCCTGTAGAGGAGCAGGCGCACCGACCGTCAGGAAGTCGTGGACCTTGCGGATGGCCAGCGTGAGATCCGGGCTCGCCAGGCACCAGCCGATGCGCCAGCCCGTGGCGCTCCAAGTCTTCGACAGGCCGCTGATCGTGACCGTGCGCTCGGCCATGTCGGGCAGGGTCGCGAGCGCCACGTGCTCGGCCCCGTCGTACAGGATGTACTCGTAGATCTCGTCCGTGATGGCCAGCGCGTCGTGCTCCAGGCAGAGGGCAGCGATGATCTCGAGCTCCGCCCGAGTGAAAACCTTGCCGGTCGGGTTGTGGGGCGTGTTGACGATCACGGCCCGCGTGCGCGGTCCAAAGGCGCGCGCCAGCTCATCGGGATCGAAGCTCCAGTCTGGCGCCCGCAGCGCTACCCAGCGCGCCTTCGCGCCCGAGAGCACGCAGTCGGGCCCGTAGTTCTCGTAGAACGGCGCGAAGATCACGACCTCGTCGCCCGGATCCGTCGTTGCCAGGAGCGTCGCGATCATGGCCTCGGTCGCGCCGCAGCACACGGTGACGTTCCGGTCCGGATCGAGCCCGAGCCCGCGTTCGGCCGTTGCGCGGCGCGCGATCGCCGCGCGCAGGGCCGGAGCGCCCCACGTGACCGCGTACTGGTTCTTGTCGGCGTCGATGGCGCGCTTGGCGGCCTCCTTCATGGGCAGCGGCGCGGGAAAGTCCGGGAAGCCCTGGGCCAGGTTGACGCCACCCTCGCGCGCGCAGACGCGCGACATCTCGCGGATGACCGACTCGCCGAAGCGAGCGGCCTTGGCCGAACCGCGCGGACGCATGGGGGGCAACGTACCACGGGCGCGAAGAGCCCGCGCCCGTGGTA
>JABFRZ010000365.1 GCA_013140785.1 Planctomycetota bacterium
ATGCCCGCCCAAGCAGACCAAGAAGACGAGCTAAGGGTACCGACCGGGGTACCAAGCGACGGGCGCCGTCGTAACCGCCTGCATGTCAAAGAGCTATGCAGGCTGGACGTGGACTTAGGATCCCGTGGGGCAACCCGTGGGGGTTCAAATCCCCCCTTCCGCACCCGCCAAGGAGGGTGGCGCCCTATTCGTTCCCCGGCTCGCTGGCCTCGGCACGCGCTTGACGGTTCAGCACGGTGTGCAAGGCCGCGCTGCGCAGGAGCGGATCCATCGCTTCGTCTTCCTCGATGCGCGCCGCCACGGCGGAAGCGTCGCCCAGCTCGTCGTGCAGCCGTCCGACCAGCCGCTCGGCTTGCGGCCGCAACAAGATCGCGCGACGTTCCCTCCAGCGCAGCGAGGGCGGCACGGAATCCCAGAGCCTCACCGTGGTGTCGCCCGATCCCGTCGCGATCCGACTTCCATCGGGGCTGAAGGCCAGCGAGTAGATGTAGTCGCCGTGCCCCTCGAGCTTCAGGAGGAGCTGACCCGTCTCCGCATCCCAGAGACGCAGAAAACGGTCCCTGCCGCCCGAGGCGATGCGCGTTCCATCCGGCGAAAAGGCGGCGGCGAAGACCTCGTTGGTCTGGTCGCGCAGACGCTGCAGCTCGACGAGCGATGGAACCTCGAGCAGGATCAGTGCGGAATTTCCCCAGCCCGCGACAAGACGGCCTCCATCCGGGGAAAAGGCCAGCGTGAGCGCGCCCCGATAGTGGGCCGCCCCGCTCACAGGATCCTCGATCCGGGCGAGGCGAGCGAGGGAAGAGACGTCCCAAAGGGAAAGGGAGGCGACTCCCAAGGTCGTGCTGTTGGCGGGAGGCGGAGATCCGCCAGCGGCGAAGACGCTGCCGTCCGGAGCGAATGCGAGAGCCGCGATCGCCGAGTGCGGCTCGACCTCGATCACAGAGACCTCCGTGAGAGCGCGCGCGTCCCAGAGGTGGACCCTGCCGGAGGACGTACCGGCGGCGAGCAGCTCTCCGTCGGGGCTGTAGGCCACCGACAACACGTGACCGGGTCGCGGCTCGGCGAGGACGCGTCCTGTCCGGGCGTCGCGGACGTCGAACCCTTTCTGGTGTCCGCATGCGAGCTGCCGGCCGTCGGGCGAAAACGCCAGGCACCAGACATTGCCCTCGACGCCCAGAGCGGCGATCTGCTCGCCCGAGAGCACATCCCACCAGCGAACAGTCCGATCCCAAGAGCCGGAGGCGAGCGTCTTGCCGTCCGGATCGAAGGCCACGGGATAGACAAAGCTGGTGTGCCCGCGAAGCACTTCGGAGGTGTCCTCGAGCCCGCTGCGCCACAGCCGGACGGTCTCGTCCGACCGGCCGCACGACAAGAGCCTGACTCCACTCGAGCTGAAGGCAGAGCGCGTGCTGAAGCGACCCTCGTGCCGAAAGGCGGCGACGCGCCGGCCCGTCTCCACCTCGAGGATCCAGATCGCCCCGTACTTCGACGTCACGGCGAGGAAACGGTCTCCGGCGCCGAAGCTCAGGTGGGATATCCAGCCCAGAGCGAAGTTCCCGAGCCTCTCCGGTGTCCAGCGCCGGATCGAGCGACAGCTCGCGACGTCGATGAACTCGATCACCGTCTCGGCTCCGAAAGCGAGCGTGGTTCCCGATGAATCGAAGGCGATGCTCTGTACGAGCTTGCGTGTCCACTTCCCGCGTCGCTCGCCGCTCTTCAGGTCGAGCAACAGGCACCCTCCCACACCCCCGACGGCGACGAGGCTCCCGTCCGGGCTGAAGGCCACGGAGAAGACCTTGGCTCCGTCCACGTCAGGGCCCGCCTCGAGCCGCACCGGCTGGGTGCCCGCGGCGAGGTCGATGAAGTGGAGCTCGCTGTTTTCCGTCGTCACGACCACGCGCGAACCGTCGGGGGCGACGGCAGACGTGTGCAAGTCGCCGTTGGTTTCCTCGCGCTTCGGGCTCCCTTGATCGAATGGGATGACGACCGGAGGGGCATCGCTTCTGGGATCGGCTAGATAGAGCGATCCATCGGCGTGAGAGAGCAACCAGTGACCGTCGTCCGTGAGTGCCAGCGGCGTCCGTCCGCTCGGCTCCGTCGGACCGAGCACGGTCGACTCACCAGAGAGCGAGTTCCAGATCCGAGTCGTGCAGCCTTGGTCGACCGTGAGGACCCGCTCCTCGTCCAGGAAGGCGGCCGCGAAGACGCCCGGGACCGCGATCCGCGTCAACTCGTGCTCGAGCTGCCTGTGCAGGGTACGCCACTCCCAGTTGCGCAGCGCATCGGGCGCCGTGTCGAGGCGCTCCCCGGCGACCGCCGGGTTTCCATCGCGGAGCGCCTGGTGCGCGAGCGACAGGTTGGCCCGGTAGGCTTCGCCCTCGGCGATCCGGCGCTGCTCGGCCTCGCGCAAGCCGAAGTGCACCGCGGCGACGAGCCCGGAGGCGAGCGCGACGATCACCGCCAGCGTCGCGCCGACGAGCGTCCGGTTGCGCCGCACGAACCTCTTCAGCGTGTACACGCGGCTCGGCGGGCGCGCCTCGATGGGCTCGTGGCGCAGGAAGTGCTGGATGTCCGCACCCAGCGCCGCGGCCGAGGCGTAGCGGCGCCGCTTGTCCTTTTCGAGCGCTGTGTGGACGATCGTCTCCACGTCGCCGCGGTGGACATGCTGGATGGCGGAGAGCCTGCGCGGCTCGTCCTCGCGGATGATCCGCACGGCGTCCGGCAGTTGCTTGCCGGAGAGGTCGTACGGCAGCCGCTCCGCCAGGAGCTCGTACAGGATCACCCCGAGCGAATACACGTCCGAGCGTGTGTCGATCGCGGCCGGGTCGCCCGACGCTTGCTCCGGACTCATGTAGGCGAGCGTCCCCAGGATCTGACCGACGTCGGTCTGCCGCGTGGTGAGCTGCACGTCGGTGTCGCAGACGCGGGCAATGCCGAAGTCGAGGATCTTGGGGCAACCCGAGGCATCGACCAGGATGTTGCCGGGCTTCAGATCGCGGTGGATCACGCCGTGTTGGTGGGCGTGCTGCACCGCGTCGCACACGCGCATCACGAGCTCCAGCCGCTCACGCGCGGACAGCCCTCGGCTGCGGGCATGCTCGCTCAGCGGCTCACCACGCACGAGCTCCATGGCGAACCACGGCTGCGGCCCAAGTCCTGTCTCGGCCTGTCCCGAGTCATGGATCTGGGCGATGCCCGGGTGCTGCAACCGTCCCAGTAGCTCGCCCTCGAGCTCGAAACGGCGCAGCGCGCTCGAAGAGACGAAGGCCTGGCGCAGGACCTTGAGAGCCACGGTCCGGTGGGGGTGATCCTGCTCGGCTTCGTAGACCGCGCCCATGCCCCCCTCGCCGAGCTTGCGCAGGATGCGATACCTCCCGATGGAACGCGGGAGATCACCTTCCTCGGGCTCGAGGGCTTCCACCGCCGAACCCGCCAGGAACTCGGGCCGGCGCGCGTCGAAGTCGAGCATCGCCTCGACCGCGCCACTCAGCTCGCGGTCCTCGCCGCACGTCCGGGCCAAGTGGTCGGCCCGCTGTTCCGCGCTCAGCTCGACGCACTCGAGGTAGAGCTGGCTGATGCGCGCGTGACGCTGCAAGTCAGGCCCCCAAGGCTTCCAGCCGCACCCCCAGCCAGGCCCGGGCCGTGCGCCACTCGCGCTCGACGGTGCTGGTGGAAACGGCCAGCACCTCGGCCACCTCCTGGACCTCGAGACCACCGAAGTAGCGCAGCTCGACGATGCGGCCTTGGCGCTCGTCCAGAGCACCGAGCTCATCGAGAGCCAGATTCAGATCGACCAGATCCGTAGCAGTCCCAGCCGGGCCGGCGACGTGCTCGTCGAGCGCCACGCACAGCCGACCGTCGCCGCGCTTCAGGCGTCGTGCTCGGCGGGCGTGGTCCACGAGCACCTGCCGCATCGCCTTCGCCGCCAGCGCGAAGAAGTGCTTGCGGTCGTTCCATCCGACCCTGTCGGGGTCGAAGAGCTTGAGGAACGCCTCGTGCACGAGCGCGGTCGGCTGGAGCGTATGCCGGGGCGCCTGGCCCCGCAGGTGACTCTCCGCGATGCCGCGCAGCTCCGCGTAGACGAAGGGCATGAGCGTCTCGGCCGCAGCGGCCTTCCCGCGCGCCAGGTCGTTGAGGAAGCGCGTCAGCTCGTGCTGGTCGGGGTCCTTCGGGCGGGGCTCCATGCTCCTCGGGCCGCCAGCGTCGTCCCTCCCGTCCCATGCGGGACATGTGCGACGCACGCAGCTGCCCTCTCATCGTACCGTCGAGCCCCGCGCGCCTGTCGGCTGGGGCTGGCGGTACGAGAATCGAGCGCCGGGGCCCTGCCCGCCATGCCCTGCGACACCTTCCGCGTGCCCGTGGACGACGCGGCCGTCTATCCGTTCACGAGTCGGCAGACGGCGGGCATCAGAGCCGCGACCACCATCTTCGCGTTCTGCGCGGGCTTGCCGATGATCCACTGGATGTTCACGGTCTTCGGCTTGCCGCAGAAAAGGAGCTCGAGGTTCATGTCCACCGACATGCCGTCCTCGAGTGCTTGCAGCAGCTCGAGGCTCGCCTCGATCGAAGCGGATGTCACGACGACGGTCTTCTCCTTGTAGGCCGCGATCTCGTCGAGCGTCTTGCCGAGCGCCGCCTGGACGCGCTGGTTCTCGGCCTTGGCCGCCGCGATCGCCGCGAGCCCTGCATGGACTTGCTCGTACTGCGCCTTGCGCCGCGCCAGGACCTTGAGCCTGCTCATGGGCCCCTCGTCGTAGGCGATCTTGCTTTGGCCCCAGATGATCTCGCGCGCCTTCCTCTCGGCCTTGTGCGGGAATTCGTCGGGCGTGTCTTGCCAGGCCTTGTACTTCGCATCCATCTCCTTCTTGTGGGCGACCGCCGCCACCTGGGCCTCCTTCACGCGTTGCGCGGCGATGGCGTCGATCGTTTCCAGCGCAGTCGGGAGCTCGGCCTCCCTACGCGCGGCCTCGAGCCCGTCGCGCGCCGCGGTGAAGGCCTTCAGAGCGGCCGTGCCGATCGCGGCCGCCTTCCCGCCGACATCGGCGACCTCGCCCAGCGCGCTGTCGCCGAAGGTCTTGCCGAACTCGTTGTCGAGCTGGCCGCGCGCGTGGAAGGTGGGCTTGCTGAGGTCGAACTTCGATTCGACGAAGAGCTGGGTCTTGCCCAGGTCCTGGATCTCGCGCGTGGATTCGAAGGAGAGCTTCTCGCGGGTGAACTGCAGGTCGGTCGCGCTGCTGCTCCCGAGCAGCTCGACACGGCCATGCACCAGGAGGTGCTGCGCCGCGAGCGTGGCCTCGAGATCGACGTACGAGTCCTCCCAGGTCAGGGGACCGACGTGGAAGGCGCCCAGGAAGCCCTTGGCGAGGATGCCCTCCTTGCTGACCCCGCAATCGACCGCGACGAACTTCGTGCCGCTGGCGCCGGGCTTCAGAGGGATGTACAGGTCGCCCTTCAGCTTGAAGCCGGGGGAGTCAATGCCCTCCTCGGGCACGGCGCGCGACGCGATCAGGAGCGCGAAGTCGCGCAAGGCGATGTCGGGGAGCCGGTCGAGCGGCAGCAGCTTCGGGCCACCGACCCCCGCAGCCTTGCGCATCTTGCCCTGCAGGTCGGCGAGGTCGAGGAGCGCTAGACCCGCCTTGCTCTCGGCCTTGACCACCAGGCCCATCGGGACCCCGGTGGCCGCGTTGATCTTGGTCCAGGCGAACACATTGATGTCCTTGCTGCCGATCGTGACGTCGCCGCCGCCGCCGAAGCCGATGTTCGCGAGCGCGTCGATCGAGAGCTGCCCGGAGAAGCGCCGGATCTCCAGCCACTCCATGCCAAAGGGCGAGGTCCAGGCCTCGTCCGCCTGCAGCGCGCTCTTGAGCGCGATCGCGACGTTGGCGCCCTGTCGCTCCACGCCGCCCTCGACGCTCAGATTCAGGAGATCGCCCTCGCAATCGACGACCAGCGTGGCCACCAGCATGAACGAGGGTGTCCCGGTCAGGACGAAGGCCAGCTCGCCCGACTTCAGCCACTTCGGAGCCCTGGCGGGGCGAAGCGGAGGGAGCGCGGCCGCTAGGCGCATATCGTGCAGGCTCGCCCCGATCGTCCCGCGCAGACTCAGACTGCCCGGGTTGTCGAGCCCCATGGTCTCGTTCAGGCGCGCCAGCGCCTGCTTCAACTCCTGCGGCAACTGGTCCGCGGCCAGGTGCGCCTCGAGGTTGAGTCCCGCACTGAGCTTCAGCTCGAAGTTCTCGTCGCCCGTCAGGCCGACGAAAAACTCACGCACATCGGGCTCGGCCTCCGAAGCCTTCAGCGTCTGGTCGCCGTGCGCGGCGAACAAGCCGAAGCGCTCGAGGGAGAGATTCGCGAGCGGGGCCACGGCCGGATTCTCCCCGAGCTTCGGGAAGAGCTTGGCGAGCGAGAAGTTCACGGGACGGAGCCCGACCACCGCCTGCGGGCCGCTCTTGCCCTTGCTCACGAACACGAGGAGGTTGGCACGGACACCGCGCAGATCGGTGTGCGCGCTGAAGGAGAGCGAGGGTTGGCCATTGCCGAGCGCGATGTGCAGCGTCGGCTCCAAGAGCGGCGGCAGCTTGCCGAGCGTCGCTCCCAGCCGCTCGAGACCTTCCTTGGGCAGGTTCGGGAAGAGGTCGATCTTGGTCAGGTCCTCGAGCGAGAAGCTGTCGAGCGTGCCTGTGAAGGATCCCGAGAGGCCCTGGCCGGAGGCCGCGGCGAGCTCGAGCCGCATGTGCCCCGTCTTCGAACCGAGGTCGAAGCCGCCCTCGAGCGCCACACTGCCCGAGCGCTAGCCGCCCTGGCCCGTTTGCGCC
>JABFRZ010000281.1 GCA_013140785.1 Planctomycetota bacterium
GCCGAAGCTCGCGCGCCGCGTCTCGCGCCGCGCGCCCTCGAGCTCGTCCATGCGCCGTTCCTGGACCGCCGACCCGTTCGTGCGCTCGTTCGCTCGCTCCACCTCACGCGCGAACAGCTCGCCAGAGGAATGGAGAGACACAGCGGAATGAGTAGAGAATGCGGAGGACCGCTCTGTGCCGAGCGGCCCCCCGCGGGTTCCCACTACGAGACTCGTAGGTGTCTCCATGACGCCGCTCACTTGGCAAGCTCAGTGCCAGAGGCACGATCCGCATCCTCGGCGCCGTGCGGGGTGTTCCCTCACCGACAGCGCGCGCACGTCTTTCCGTGCACGGGGAGAAAGTTCCGACCGTTCCTTCGCCGCGCCGGCGCTGCTCGCAGGAACTACAACGTCTCGAGGTACGTCGTTCTCGCGCGCCGCGCGCGGACCTGGGCGCGGATCTGCTCCTTGACCGCGAGCGGGTGCTCGATGCCCTCGATCTCGAGGCGCGGACTCGAGCTGTCGGTGGAGAGCACCGTGACGGTGCCCACGTCGAACAGGCGCTGCAGCAGGTTCTGGCGCACCGCGACGTCGTCGATCCGGATCAGCTCGAGCTCGTCGTGCTGGCGGCGGAGCAAGCCGCGCTCGGTGAACAGGCGCTGGTTGGTGAGGCGGTAGCGCTGCGTGAGCTTCTGGAGCAGTGCCAGGGCCAGGAACCAAAGCGCCGGCCCCACACCCAGCAGAGTGACGAGCCCGCTCCCGAGCGCGCTCCTCACCTCGACAATGCTGAGATAGACCGTGAGCACCACCAGGATCCACAGCGCGCACAGGAGCCAATGGTGCGCCGCGGCCCTGAGCGCGTAGCGCCCCTTCCACAACGTCTCCTCCGGCGGCAGCGCGCCGGCTGTCGGGGGCGCAAACGCCTTCGCCGGCCGCTCGCCCTCCTGGCTCGCGCCGCAGCGGTTGCAGAACGCGCTCCCCGCCGCGAGCTCCGCAGAACACTGCCGGCAGGTCGTGCGCTGCTCTTGTTCCACGCCCACAAGATGTCGTCCGCGACGCCGGTCGTCGAGTGCGCACTCGCCGAACCACGAGGCGCAACGGATAGGATCGCGAGCATGCGCACGGGACTCCTGGCACTCCTGCTCGCGGCCGCGGCGCCCCAGGAAGCGCCTCAGGAAGCGTCGCAGTGGAAGTCGATCGAGCCCGGGCTCACGCTCGGCTTCCCGGCCGACCACGGTGCGCACCCCGCCTACCAGACCGAGTGGTGGTACCTCACCGGCCAGCTCGAGGACGAGTCCGGCGCGCGCTTCGGCTTCCAGTTCACGGTCTTCCGGCGCGGCTTGCAGCCCGGCGCGCCGAACGCCGACGAATCGCCGCTGCGCGCGCGGCAGGTGTTCGCCGGACACCTCGCGCTGACCGACGTGGCGCGCGCCGAGACGCGCGTCGCGGAGCGGCTGCAGCGCAATTCACCCCTGGCGCACGCCGCGGAGGGCGAGCTCGAAGTCGTGCTCGAGGACTGGTCGCTCTGGCGCGGCGTGCGCGACGAGCTCACGCTCGTGGCCGCCGATCCCGAGCGCGCCTTCGGGTTCGAGTTCGCGCTGCGTCCCGCGAAGCCGCTGGTCTTGCACGGCCAGGGCGGGTACTCGCACAAGGGCGGCGCGCCGGGCAATGCCGCAGCCTACGTCTCGTGGACGCGCCTTGCGCTCGAGGGCACGCTCGCGCTCGACGGCACGGAGCGCATCGTGCGCGGCACGGCCTGGTTCGACCACGAGTTCGGCTCGAGCGTGCTGCCCGAGGGCGTGGACGGGTGGGACTGGTTCGGCTTGCAGCTCGACGAGCCTGACGGGCGTGAGCTGATGCTGTTCATCCTGCGCGACGCGCGCGGAGAGCCGCTCGAGGCCTCGGCCGCGACGCTGGTCGAGCGCGACGGCACGGCGCGCGTGCTCGGCCGAGCGGACTTCACGCTCGCCACCGGAACCCCAGGGCCCGACACGAGCTGGACGAGCCCGATATCCGGCGCGACCTATCCCGCGCGCTGGGCGATCGCAGTCCCGAGCGTGGCCCTACAGCTCGAGATCACGCCGCTCGTCTCGGACTGCGAGCTCGTCAGCCGCGCGACCGCCATCTCCTACTGGGAAGGTCCGGTCGCAGTGACGGGCAGCGCCACCGGACGCGGTTACGCCGAGCTGACCGGCTACGCCGGCTCGCTGTCGGGACGATTCTGATCGAGTCAGCCGCGGCCGAGGGCGCGCTGGACGGCGTCGCCTGAGCGAGGGTCAAGAGCAAAACGACGAGACTCTATGGGGTCCTACCTCGTTCCCTCTCGAGCCCGCGCCAGCGGGAAGTTCTCGCCGCCCTCGATCTTGGGGAAGGTCGGCTGCTGTCTGCCGGCGGAGCGCTCGAGCACGGCGTAGCGCGCGAAGTGCATGAGCTCGTCGATGCCGACCGTGCCGTCCTTGTCGCCGAAGTCGCCCGAGTCGGCCGCGCCCTCGAGGCCGTCGAGCAGTGCGCGCGTGAAGAGGCCGTTGCCCTCCTGCTCGCGCGCGAAGCCGTCGTCGCTGGTCGCGGCCAGGATGTAGAGCCCGCTCGAGCGCTCGAGCAGGGTGTCGACCTCGGTCTGCTGGAAAGCGATGCCGCGCTCGCCGCGCGCGCCCCGGCCGAAGGCAGCGCCGGAGTGGCAGGTGTCGAGCAGGAGCACGCGCTTCGTCGCGTTCAGCTTGTCCCAGGCGACGAGCGATTCGAGATCGGCGCGCTTGATGCCGCTGTAGGGCTGATCGGGCGTCGCGTCCGGAGTCAGGAACCAGTACTCGCCGGTCTCGGAGCGCACGCCGTGCCCGGCGACGAAGACGACGATCGTGTCGTCGGGCCTCGCGCGCAGCAGGAACTGGTCGCGCAGGCGCAGGACTTCGGCGTTGCTGACCGCGCGATCGACACGCCGCTCGACATGGACTTCGTGGAAGAGCTCGCCCTTCTGTGCCTCCAGCCGCGCGACCAGCCCGTCGACGTCCTGGACAGGGTACGCGAGGTCCAGCGCGTTATCCGCATAGTCCGCGACTCCCAGCGCGAGCACGTACAGCTCGCGCTTGGGCGGCTCGTAGCGCACGACGAAGCGCTCCGGCCGGCTCTTGATGCCGCGCGCGCTGACCGCTTGGAGCGTGATCCGAGTCGCATTAGAGCCGGAAGGAATCGGCAGCCGCAGATCGAGCCGCGCGAGTCGCTCGTTGTTGTCGAGGGCCAGGGCCCTTGCGAGGGTCTCCGCCGGCACGCTCACCCCATCCTGCTCCACCTCGATTCCCGCTAGGCCCGCCAGCGGCTCGGTTGCCAGCGCTTCCACATGGGCGACCCGCTCTCCGACACTCGACTCGTGTTCGATCGGTCTGGCAACCACCAGGCTCGGCGGCGTGGGGAGCTTGGGTGGCTCGACCTCGACGCCGGCGAAGGAGGCCCGCACTTGTTCGGGGCTCTCCAGCGCCGCCGCGAAGCATGCGAGCGGATAGGAGATCGCGCCCTGCACCAGCCGTGCGCGTGCGATGGCCTGGCCCGTGCCCTGATAGTGACCGCTCGGCGTGAAGGCCAGCCAGTTGCCGGTCTCTTTCTCCGGGACGATCGTGCCGAGGAGCTTGCCGCTCTCGACGTCCCAGACCAGCACGCGGTGGTCGTTCGTGGCCGCCGCAATCCGTTTTCCATCAGGGGAGAAGCCCACTCTCCTGGCCCAGTCGGAAAAGGGCACCTGCAAGACTCTCGAGCAGGTTCCGGTCGCGAGATCCCACAGGCGAATCGCACCGACAATGTTGCTCGAGACCAATGCCTTTCCGTCCGACCTGAACGCGACGTGGGTGACCCCTCCCGGGGGACCGCTGAGCGAATGCAAGAGCTCGAGCGAGGTTGGGCTCCAGATGTAGACCCCACCCGCCGCACCCACCGCCACGGCGAGCTGCTCCCCAAGCGGATCGAAGGCGACCGCCCAACCGATCGACTTCTCGTCCTCGCCGAGCACGGTGACTTCCTCCCCCGTCAATGCCTCCCAAAGGTGCACCGAGCCGTCGGCGTGGTGGGCGGTCACGAGCAACGCCCCGTCGGGGCTGAAGCAAGCCGAGGCCCAGCGGCTGCCGTAGTGGGCGAGACTGCCATCACGGGACAACGGCCCCAGATCGCGCACGAGGTGCCCGGATCCCGCGTCCCACAACCGACCGTGATCATCCTCGTCTGCCGTATACACGACACCTCGGTCCGGCGAGAGGAAGACCGCATCGGCGCCGACTCGGGCTCCGTCGATCTCGATTCGTTGCGGTTTCTCATCCCACCCTACTTCATGCGAGTCGATCGCGGAGGGAGCGTCGCCGCGACCGTTCCGTAGCTGCACCCAGATCCTTCCCCCCGACTGTGCGAGCTCAGTGCCGGTGGTCAGGTCCCAGTGACGCGGCCCACCCTCGTCGCAAGTGACCAGCCCGGTGCCGTCCGGAGAGAAGGCCACGCTCCTCTGCACCGCTCCGAGCCCACCCAGCGTGAGCATGAGCTCGCCGGTGCCGGCATCCCATTCGCATACCGTTCCGTCGCGAGAGGGAGTGAGAACGCGCGCTCCATCCGGGCTCCAGGCCCCAAAGAAGACCTCGTCTCCGTGACCCGACAGGGTGTGCAGCAGTGCGCCATCCTCGGCGCGCCAGATCCGTGCAGTGCGATCGACGCTGCACGTGAGGAGCTCCGCGCCTTCCGGGCTGAACGCCACGTCGTTCACCTCGGCGGGGTGCGCACGCCAGGAACGCGCCAGATCCAAAGAACGAGCGTCCAGCCAGCGGACGATCCCATCCGCACCAGCCGTGACGACCCACCGACCGTCCGGACTGAACGTCACGTCGAAGATGGGAGTGCCGCTCTTCCGGGTCGCCTGGCACTCGCGAGAAACGACATCGAAGAGAGCCGTCGTCCCATCGGCGTGCCCGGTGATGAAGCGCTCGCCGTCCGAGCTGAACGCGACTGCATGGACCTTCGGGCCACTGGCGATGTGCCGTTGTCGGCCGGTCCCGGAGTCGATCAACATGGCGCCCGTGCTCAGGGGGCACAGGATGAGATGGCCGTCGGGACTCAGAGCGCCAGGCTGTCCTTGGCTGGGCCCGAAGAGCACCCGAATCAGATCGCCCGTGCGCGCGTCCCAGAAGCGGAAAGTGTTGTCTGATCCACCGGTCAGGACCTGTCGGCCGGCGTCCGCCCAGGCGCAGAAGATCACCTGAGCTCGATGTCCCCCGAGGAGAACGAGTAGCTCTCCCGAGGCGCTGTCCCAGATGCGGGCGCAGCCATCCCTGCTCGAAGTCAGGATCCGGCTGCCATCGGGGCTGAACAGGGCCATGAATGCGGCGGCCCGATGCCCTCCGGACCAGTCGATGTAGGCTGGAGGGAGGCCACTCACCGCCAGGGGCTGTTTGACTTCCTCGATGAGGCGTTGGAAGCGAGGCTCGCTTCGCAACGACTCGAGGTCAGAGTCCGTCCACAGCATGGAGAAGTTGCCAATGAACCATCCCCAGGCGTTGCTCTTTTCAAGCCAGTCGAGCGCGGCGTCGATTTCGCCCTTGCGCGAGTACGCGCAGGCGAGGTTGTAGGCCGACATCCCGTCTTCGGGCCGCAGCTCCAGGCACTGTTTGAGGGCCTCGATGCTCTCGTCGATCCGGCCCGCGAGGAGCGCTGCAAGCCCGCGGTCGAAGGCCTGGTCGAAGGCCTCGGAGCCAGCGCCTTGCCAGGGCTGGACCAGCCAGATCGAGATCAGGAGTGCGAGCGCGGGCGACATGACGAAAGCCCAGGAGTACAGGTTCGAGCTCCTCGAAAGCGCACGCCCGGGCCGGCCAACGATGATACGCACGAGGCGGTGCTGCGGCGCATGCCGTGCCCATCCCGCGCCCGTTCGGACTACGACAAAGGCCGGAATCCCCTCCGCCGCGGCGAAGCGAGCCCGAAGACCGGCGCGACCGATCCCGCGCGCTGGACGCCGGCTCGCTGTCGGGACGATTCTGATCGCGTCAGCCGCGGCCGAGGGCGCGCTGGACGATCTCGGCCGTGTCCTTCGAAAGCCGGGGCTGGCTCGCGATGCGCTCGAGCTCGCCGCGCATCGCCTCGCGCCGCGTGGGCTCGAAGCGGCGCCATTGGTTGAAGGCCGAGACCATGCGCGCGGCGAGCTGGGGGTTGAGCTCGTCGAGGGCCTGAACGCGCTGGGCGAAGAAAGCATAGGCGCGGCCGTCGCGGCCGTGGAAGCGCACCTGGTTCCCGTGCGCGAAGGCACCCAGCAGCGCGCGTACGCGGTTCGGGTTCTTGAGGTTGAAGTCCGGGTGCGATGCGAGCGCGATCACGCGCTCGAGCGTGTCGGGTAGCGGCGACAGGGCCTGCAGGCGGAACCACTTGTCGAGCACCAGCGGGTCGTGCTTCCAGCGGCGGTAGAAGGCGTCGAGCGCCCGCTCGCGCTCGCGCGCATCGACCCCGACCAGGGCCGCCAGCGCCGCCTCGGCGTCGGTCATGTTGCGGGCGCGCTCGAACTGCTGGAAGGCCAGCGCGATCGTCTCGGGCTCCGCGAGACTCGCGAGGTACAGGAGCGCGCGGTTCCTGAGCCGGCGCGCGTCGATCGCGTCTCTGTTCATCGCGCCTGCGGCGGTATTGCTGCCGCCTGCGGCGGTGTCGCTGCCGCCTGCGGCGCGCGCGGCCTGGCTGAGCACCTACCACACGCTCGCCGCGCGGTGCGCGCGCGCCAGCTCGCGCACCACGAAGTGCCGGGCGGCGTGCACGGCTTCAGGATCGATGACGTCGAGCTCCTGGCCGATCACCAGCTCATCCGGGAGCGTCAGTGCGAGCGCG
>JABFRZ010000677.1 GCA_013140785.1 Planctomycetota bacterium
CTCCCGCCCGCCGCGCGCGCGGCGGGCGGGAGCTCGCTCGGGAGCTCGTCCATCTTCAGGCGGCGCTCGCCCCACTGCACCGGGGCACTGTCGTCGGGCGCGAGCAGGAAGAACGCAACGGCACACGCGAGCAGCATCAGTTTCGCTCCTTCAGCCAGCGCGCGAGGTGGCGCTCGAACGTCGCGAGGTCCATGCCCAGTCCCTCCTGGAAGGCGGCCGAGGCGGAGTAGCCCGTGCCCAGGCGTGAGAGCAGCTTCGGCACGATCTCGGGGTGCGCCTCGAGCAGATAGGTGGCCAGCGTGTAGGAAGTGAGCACGTCCTCGGTCGTGAGCTGAAGTGCGTTCTTCTTGAACAGCTCGCCGAGCGGCGGCTGGCGCTTTTCCTGCAGCAGGCGCAGCGACTCGTCCATCCAGTTGGTGGCCGGGTCGAGCAGCTTCTGGCGCAGCACCACGTCCGCATTCGGATCGCCCACGGTGGCCGGATCGGCCAGCCAGGTCATGCGCGTGCGCACCAGCGCGCGCGTCAAGAACAGGCCGAAGCCCTCGTAGACCCAGCCCTGGCGCACGTCGATCTGGAAGGCGCCCGAGAGCCAATAGCCAAGCACGAGGCGCACGCTGCCGTCGATGCGGCGCTGCATGTCGCCGGTCCAGAAGGCGAAATCGTTCGTGCCCTGGACGCCACCGCCCTCGAGCTTCTCGTAGGCGGCACGGTTCCCGGGCGGGATGCCTGGGTGGTGCGCGACGAACGGCGCGCGCTGCGCCGGATCGGACAAGAGGAACACCGTCGTGTCCAGAGGCAGCTCGTGCTGCGACGCGAACACGGCCTGCAGGAAGCTCTCGAGCGCGAGCACGGCCTGGGCCGTGAGCTGTAGCTCCTCCTTGCTGGCCGTGCCGACCACGCGCAACCCGGGCGCGGCCACGGCCTCGAAGCGCAGCGGGATCTTGCGCTCGCGCTCGCTGAGCGCCGCTGGCACGGCCACGGCGGCGGCACCCTCGAGCGCCTGCTTCACGTAGCCGCGCAGGACCTCGCGTTGCTCCTTGGCGCGCAGCGTCTCGGGCAGGACCCAACCCTTGTCGCTGGCGACGTCGCCGAGCAGCGCGTGCAGGCGCGCGTTGTCGGCATCGAAGCGCAGCGCTTCACCGGCCGCCTGCTCGCGCTGCTCGGCCGAGAGCTCGCCCGCCCCCAGCAACCCGATCATCGCCTGCACGTAACCGTCGGTCGCGGCGCGCCAACGCGCGGGCGCCTCCGCCAGCGCCTCCTTGTCGAAGTCGCGGAAGGCCTTGGGCTTGGCGGGCGGCTGCCACGCGCCGCCCTTGTCGCGCGTGTAGCCAAGCGTCTTGAGGGCCGCGGCGTGAAGAGGATCGAGCTCGAGCAGGAGCTCGCAGGCCTTGCGGCGCTCGTTGAAGAGGTCGCTCGCCTGGCACCACTCGACGTAACCCTCGAGCGCGCCGCGCAACTCTGAACGCGCCGCCTCGCGCCGCGCCTCGAAATCGGCGCGCTGCGCGGCCGCGCCCGAGGCGAGTAGCGCGACGAGAACGAGGCTCCCTGCCATCGCGTTCATGATCCTGCCTTCCACTCCCCTCCGCGTTTCTCGAGCGGGCCGGGACCAGCATAGCAGGGGAGCCGGCGCGAGTTTCAGGGCCGCGGCCCCGAAGGCAGGATCAGCTCGTTGTGCTTGTCCGCCTCGCTCGGTGAATCGCCGCCGTCCCAGCGCACGGGGATCCCCTTGCCTTCGGAATACAGGGACTCCATCGGCCCCCAGACGCGATCGACGCGCTCGTCGAAGAGATCGCCGATCAGGAGGTCCGTCACCGTTCCGGAGAGGTCGGGGAAGCGCTTCACGAACTGGCCGAAGCTGAAGCCTTGGTAGTACTCGCACACCAGGCGTCGCATGCGGTCCACGCCTTGGTTGAAGCGCGGGCCCCAGGCGCCGAGCCGCGCCGCCGAGACGTCGTCCTTGGCGAGGCCCGCGACCACCGCGTCGGCCGCCAGCTCGCCCGAGCGCAGCGCCAGCAGCACGCCCGAGGAATACAAGGGATCCAGGAAGCCGAAGGCGTCGCCCACCAGGACCCAGCCCGCGCCCGCCACCTCGGTCGAGCGGTAGGAGTAGTCCTTGGTGGCGAAGTAGCCGGTGCTGACTTTGCCCGGCGCAACGCGCTTCGCCACCGCCGGACAGGCCGCAACTTCCTCGAGATACGTCTGCTCATGGCTGCCGCGGTTCTTGAACAGCGCGTCGAAGGGCTTGACCACGCCCACGCTGAGCCGGTCGTCGTGCAGCGGGATGTACCAGAACCAGCCCTTCCGGTCGGCGGTCTGCAGCACCATCGTCGCGCCCTCGTCCTTGCCGCTGTCGCGGTAGGCGCCCCGCCAGTAGGTCCAGATCGCGCCCTTGTCGAGCAGCGGATCCCACAGGCGCAGACCGAGCTTGTTCATGAGCAGGCCGCTCTGGCCGCTGGCGTCCACCACCACCTTGGTGCGGATCTCGCGCACCTCGCCATTTTCCGCTTGGATGCGGACGCCGACCGCGCGCTGGCCGTCGAAGAGCACATCCCGCACGCGCACGCCTTCGTGCACGTCCACCCCGTGCTCGCGCGCGTTCGTGAGCATCATCTGGTCGAACTCGCTGCGCACGACCTGCCAGGTCTGCGAGCACTCGTGCGGCTTGTTGTCCCAGAAGTAGAAGGGCGCCGACTGCTTCCCGCTCGCGTTGACGAACTGGACGCTGTGCTTCTTGACGAAGGCGCTGGCCTTCATCTTCTCCAGCATCCCCAGGCGCTTCAGCACCCAGTACGTCTCGGGGATGAGCGACTCGCCGATGTGGAAGCGTGGGAAGCGCTCGCGCTCGAAGAGCTGCACCTTCAGACCCTGCTGCGCCATCAAGGTCGAGACCGTGGCGCCCGCCGGGCCGCCGCCGATGACGACGACGTCGCAGGAGTCGGAGATCGAGTTCGCGCGCTGCATCGGGGCAATGTATCCGCGCACGCAGCGAGGGAGGATGCGGCGGGCGAAGATTACGGAGCTCTCACCGCTGCGGCGAAGCGAGTGAGGTCATCTGGAAAGGGACACCGTCACGTGCTGCACGGGCTCGGTCCCGGTCTGGACCTCCATGGTTCCGGCGGCGCACCAGCCATCCGCCGAGCGGACAGAATAGTCGAAGCGGCCGAAGGGCAAAGCGCAGACGATGCCCAGCAACTCATGGCTGCTGCCCGGCGACCGAGACCGTTGCGCCTCGAGATCGAGCAGGAGCGCGCCCTTCGCGGCGCGTAGCTCGAATCGCGCTCGCCGCGGGAGGCGCACATTCTCCGGCGTCCGGAAGTCGAAGAATACGGTCCGAGCGGCGACCAGCGGAAAGTCCGTGACGGTCGTCTCGCCAGGGCGGATCTCGACCGACAGCGGTTGACCCGGCGCCGCCACGCCCGCCGTGATGCGCAGGGAATACGCGCCCGGGAACAGCGGGTCGCTCTCGTACACGACGCCGTCCGCGCTCGAGAGCCGACTGACGAGGCCCTCGTGATTCATGAGGAAGACCGACATGGGCTTGCCGAGCAGGGCGCCGCCGGGACCGCGCAGGGTGAGCTTTGCGCTGCCCGTGCGCGCCAGCGCGATGTCGCCGAGGTCGCGCTGTCGTGGTGAAGGCTTCGTGGACTCCCGACACGGTGGGCTCCGCGCGAATGGAGGCCTCGTGAGCCGGCCGGCCATCGGCAGCGACGACGGTTCCACGCACGGCGAAGCCCGTGTCCAAACGGATCGCCAGTCGAGTCGCCTGGCCCTCTTCGAGCATCACGCGCTCCTTCATGGGAGCAAGGTTCGCCGCCACGACACTCACGTCGGCGCTCCCCCGGTGGAGACCGCCGAGCCGAAACGAGCCCTCGTGGTCGCTTACGACCAGCACGTCGGGCCAATGCCGCAGCGTGCGCCCGTCCAGGTCGTTGGCGCAGCGCACCGCGACCCGCGCACCGGCCAGCGCCTTGCCGCCGAAATCGCGCACGCTCCCTTCGGTTCGGCGCTCTCGCCGCGCAGGCGAAGCTCGACCCAACGCGTGTTCGGGTCGAGCGTCTCGAACGCGTCCCAGGTCGCGGTTTCCGAGCTCCCGGCGCCGTCCGCGCTCGCAAGGAGGCCGAAACCCTCCGGGACCGAGCGTACGCGAAACGAACCGTCGGCCTGCGAGCGCTCAGCGGCATGCCCGCGCGAGAGAAGGTCCTGCTTCACCCACAACTGGGCGCCCGCGACATGTGCACCGTCACGGTCGCGCACGCGACCGACGATGTCGGAGTTGCGCGCCAGCGTGATGCGCTCCTCGCGCTCCGTACCGCGCTCGACCTGGAGCTGGAAGCGACCGTCCATCCACATACGCTCGACCTCGACCAGGACCGCTCCCGCGTGAAGACGCTCGACACGCACGCGTCCTTCGGCATCCGTGACGCGCTGCTGGAAGGCCTGATGGGGCTGGCGCTCGGCCCACGGGTAGAAGCACAGCGGCAGTCCCGCAGCCGGCGTGCCGTCCCACCACATGAGCTCGACCGAAAGCGTCCCGTAGGGTTCGGCGCGTTCCTGAGCGGTGCTCGATTCTTTAGCGGTCGTTGGAACGCGGCTCGGCTCGCTCTCGACCGACCGCAGCTCACGTCCCGCCTGGATCGCGAGCGTGGGCGCTGGTGACGCTTCCGCGAGCGTCGTCGGTTGCGGCGCTTGTTCCTGTTTGCCGCGCGCGAGCCACCAGACGGAGAGCGCCCCGACCAGTGCAAGAGCCATGAACGCAAGCTTCTTGGCCACGAGGACTCCTCCAATGGTCAGCGCCGGGGACGGCAGCGCGGGTCCTCCGCGGGCCGCGCGCAGCACTTCGGTGCGCATAGCCTCGAGCCAGTGTGGCGCAGCCGCGCCCGCGCGCGAGGTGCCGCGCCAGCTCGAAGAGCTGCGGCGCCGTGCGATCGAAGACCTCTGCCAGCGCCGCGAGACCGCGCTCGTCACGGAAGCGCGCGAAGGCCTGCTCGAGAGTGCGCGTGCTCATCGCCCTTCCTTCCGCTTCGCGGCGAAGACGTTACAGCAATCCGCGCGCGCTCGGGCTACTCGTCTTCCCAGTTCAGCGACACCAGCACGCCCTCGGCGAAGCGCATCGTCCAGAAGGTCTCGCCCGACGCGTGCGCCTGGCGGTAGAGGAACTCCTCGACGGCGTCGGCGCCCTCGCCCAGCGAGCGCTGACGGAGGAAGTGGAACGAGCGCGACGAGTTCACCAGTGCGCGCAGAGGCTCGCGCTCGCCGGCGAAGCTCGCCTCGCTCGCGAAGCGGCGCATGCCCGTGCCCAGGAGCTCGAGCTCGCCCTCCTTCAGCACAGCCTGGCGCAGCGCGGCCAGGTGCTCGGCGGTGGAGTCCGGATCGTCGTCGCTCGGAGCCGGGAGCAAGTAGTAGTTGAGCGCGGGCAGAAAGTGCGCCGCCGCCGCGCGCGCGATGGCGTCGACGCGTCCGCCGCCGTAGGTGTTGCAGTGCACGAGCACGCTGAGCTGCTGCTCGGGGAAACGCAGGTAGGCGCAGCTGAAACCGTTCGTCTGACCCGAGTGCGAGAGGTGCGTGAGCTCACGCGTGCGGTCCGTGAACCAGCCGGCGCCGTAGGGAATCGTGCTACCGTCGTTGGCGCGAGCGGGCTCCCACAGCTTCGCGCGCAGCGCGGAGGGCAAGAGACGGTCGGTGTAGAGCGCCTCGTCCCATAGGAGCATGTCGGCGAGCGTCGAGACGATCCCGCCGGCGCCGAGCGTCGCGCTCCAGGCGATGGGCGGCTGGGCGGTGCGCGCTCCGCTGCGGCTGTGGTAGCCGGTGGCGACGGTGACGCCGGTCGGGCGTTCGAGCGCGTAGCTCGAGCGCATCCCGAGCGGAGCGAAGACGCGCGTGGCGAGGAAGCGTTCGAACGGGAGCCCGCTCTGCTTCTCGACGATCAGGCTCAGCAGGTAGTAGCCGGTGTTGCTGTACTCGAAGCGCTCGCCGGGGTTGAAGTGGGGCTTGTGCTCGGCGGCGCGGCGCACGATGTCCGCGGCCGCGTGCGCCTCGTTGTAATAGTCGTAGCCGGCGCTCTCCTCGTAGTCGGGGATCCCGGACACGTGCTGCATCACCTGCTCGACCGTGGCCGCGCGCCAGGCCTCCGGGAGATCGTCGAGCAGCGTGCCGAGCGGTGCGTCGAGTGCGAGCTTGCCCTCCGCCACGAGCAGCAGGAGCGCGCTCGCGGTGAACTGCTTGGAGAGCGAGCCGATCTCAAATGCGAGCTCCGTCGTGTATGGGTTCCGCTGCTCGACATCGGCGAGTCCGCTGGCTTGCTGGTGGATCAGCTTGCCGTCTCGAAAGACCGCCAACGCCGCGCCCGGGACGCCGCTCGCGACGATCCGCTGCGCGGTCCTTTTCGTGAACTCGGCCGCAGAGATCTGTGGCCGGGGTTGCGACCCAGAGAAGAGAGCCAGGAGGGCGGCGGACAGGAGCATGGCTCCATTGTCCCTCACGGCCCCTAGAAGGCGGTCCGTTTCATCGCGGGCGTCGCCCGCAATCCAACGAAGAAGTCTTGCGCCCGCGCTGAGTCTTGGTGGCGGGGGAGGCAAACCCTCCCCCGCGTCGGCCGCGACACGCGGCCTCCCCCTGCACGGGCCGCAAGGTCATGTGCTTCGATGTCGTACTCTCCAGCGCCTTGCCCTGCCGCGGCGGGGCCGGCCCGCGGCTCACTCGTCGAACGCCAACACGCCGTAGTCGCCGCACGTGACGGCGCGCCGCTGGCCGGGCAGGGCGAGCACGGTGCGCCCGGTGCGCGCGCCGTAATCGCCGGTCGTCCACGC
>JABFRZ010000100.1 GCA_013140785.1 Planctomycetota bacterium
GCGCAGGAAGTCGGCCCCGGGGCCGACTTCCTGCGCTGCGTGGGCGACCTGAAGAAGCGCCTCGGGCTCCCGGCCGTGCCCGTGCAGTACCCGCTGGTCTCCGGGCGCGGGCGTCGCGCGCTGGTGGACCTCGTCACGCACCGGGCCTTCGAGTTCCACGAAGAGGACCAGGGCCGCACCCCGCGCGAGATTCCGATCCCAGCGGAGGTCGAGGACGAGGTCGCGGTGCTGCGAGCCGAATTGCTCGACGCGTTGGCGGAGGAGAGCGAGCCCGTGTTCGCGGCCGTGCTGGAGGAACGCGAGCCCGGGCCGGCTCTCCTGCGCGCGGCGCTGCGCGCGCGCGTCTTGGCCGGGACCCTGGTGCCGGTGCTGGGCGGTGCGGCCCTGCGCAACCTCGGCATCCAGCCGCTGCTCGACGCGGTGATCGACTATCTCCCCTCGCCGGCGGAGGTCGGGGCGGTGCGCGGCGTGCACGCGCTGAGCGGCGCGGTGCTCGAACGCAGTCCCGATCCGCACGGGCCGGTCTGCGCGCTGTGCTTCAAGCTCGTGGCCGACGCCAACGAGGACCTCCTGTTCGCGCGCGTCTACTCGGGGGTCCTGAAGCCCGGCATGAAGCTCTACAACCCGCGGGTCAAGCGCATGGAGCGCGTCGCGCGAGTGCTGCGCATGCACGCCGACAAGAAGAGCGCTCTGGTCGAGGCCTTCCCGGGCGAGATCGTGGCGCTGACGGGCTGCAAGTTCAGCGTCACGGGCGACACTCTGTGCGCGCACGAGGAGCCGATCCTGCTCGAGCGCACGGTCTTTCCCGCGCCGGTGATCACGCGTGTGATCGAGCCACGCTCCAGCGCGGACCGCGACAAGCTCCGCGCCGCGCTCGAACGCCAGGCGCTCGAGGACCCGACCTTCTCGGTGCGCCAGGACGAGGAGACCGGCCAGTGGCTCGTGGCCGGGATGGGGGAGCTACACCTCGAGGTCAAGGAGCACCGCCTCGCGCAGGACTTCCACCTGGCGGTGAGCGGTGGCCAGCCGCGCGTGGCCTATCGCGAGGCCTTGGTCGGCTCGGCCTCGGGCTCCGGGCGGGTGGACCGCGTGTTGGGCGGCGTGCACGTCTTCGGGGCGGTCGAGTTGGAGCTCGGTCCACCGGCCCAGCGGTCCGCGAGCGAAATCGCGACCGCCAGAACGGTGATCGATTGGGACGAACGCTGTGCGGTTCCTGGCGACTTGCGCGCGGCTGTGGCCGAGGGGTTGGCGCTCGAGGCCGAGGTCGGCCCGCGCTTCGGGTTCCCGCTCGACGGCGCGCGCATCCGTCTCACCGGCGGCGAGTCGCGGCCCGAGCTCGACAGCGAGCCCGGCTTCGTGCAGGCCGCCAGCCAGGCTCTGCGGAGTGCGTTCGCGGCCGCCGAGGTAGCCCTGCTCGAGCCGCTGATGGACTTCGAGATCGGCGCACCACCCGAGGCCATGAGCGCGATCCTCGGCGACCTGAACGCCAAGAAGGCCGACATCCGGGAGTTGGCGGCCGCGGGCGATTGGCGTACCGTCACAGGCAGCGTGCCGCTGTTCCACGTCTTCGGCTACGCCACCACCCTGCGCTCCCTTTCTCAGGGCCGCGCGAGCTTCGCCCTGACTCCGGCCGGCTTCCGGCGCGTTCCCGAGGCGGAGCTGGCAGCCCGCGGACTCGCCTGGACCTAGCTTCCGCCGCCCGGGGACGTCGGGATTCCGAGATGGATCCCTAGCGGGCATTGACCCACCCTGTGTGGATTGCTAATTTCTCCGCCCCTTTCGTCCGGGCCCCTATGTGGGGGTAGAGGACCGGGGAGACCCAGCCGCATATGAGCGATTCGAAGATCCAGATCCGCATGGAGGCCTACGACCACGAGGCCCTGGACCAATCCGCCGTCGAGATCGTCGAGACGGCGAAGAGGACCGGTGCGCGCGTGGCAGGACCGATCCCGCTGCCGACCCGGATCGAGCGGTACACCGTGTTGCGCTCGCCCTTCATCGACAAGAAGTCGCGTGAGCAGTTCGAGATCCGCACGCACAAGCGGCTCATCTACATCTCCGAGCCCACCGGTCAGACGGTGGATGCTCTGAGCAGCCTCAACATGCCAGCGGGCGTGGACATCCGCATCAAGGCCTGAGCCTCGAGCGCGGCCCCGGCGCGTCCGGGTTCGCGTGGGATCGGTCGCCCAGCGCGACCCCGCCCGAGCCGAGGGAGCCTCGTCCCCCGGCCAGCTCTTCACAACTCCTTCAACTCACCCAATCGAGCCGCGTGGCCAGGCGTCGGTCTCCGCTCCCTCCTCGAGGAGCGTTGACCCTGGTCGAACCGGCGGGTGACCAACGGTTCTCGAGGAATCATGACGCTGATCCTAGGACGCAAAAAGGGCATGACCCACGTCTTCCACGAAGACGGCACCCTCATCGGGGTGACCGTCGTCGTCGCGGGTCCGTGCTCGGTGACCCAGGTGCGCACGCAGGAGAAGGACGGCTACGACGCCGTTCAGCTCGGCTACGGCGATACCACCGAGAAGCGCACGACGCAGCCGCTGCGTGGGCACTTCGCCAAGGTTGGCTGCGCACCCAAGCAGCTCCTGCGCGAGGAACGCCTGAAGGCACCCGCTGCGCTCAAGACCGGCGATGCCGTGTCGGTCTCCGTGTTCAACGCGGGTGACCTGGTGGACGTGATCGGCACGACCAAGGGCCGCGGCTTCTCGGGCACGATCAAGCGCCACGGCTTCCAGCGTGGTCCCGAGACGCATGGCTCGATGAACGTGCGTCAGCCGGGCTCGATCGCCAGTAAGCGCATCGGCAAGACTGCTGCGGGCAAACGCATGTCGGGTCACTACGGCCACGAGCGCCACACCACGAAGAACCTCGAAATCGTGCGCGTGGATGCGCAACGCAACCTGCTGTTCCTGAAGGGCGCGGTGCCCGGGCCGAACGGCGGCTTCGTCGAGGTGCAGACGGCCAAGACGGGCGTGAAGAAGGCGGTCCAGCCGGTCGCGGCCGGCAAGGACAAGTCCGCGGCCAAGAAGGACAAGAAGTAGGGCGCCATGCAGGTCAAGAGCTACAAGGCCGGCAACGTCGGGCAGGTGGAAGTCGATGAGCGTCCCTTGCACGACAAGACGGGCAAGGCGCGGGTGCTCTATCGCACCTTGAAGGACGTGGTGGTCATGCACCTGGCGAACCAGCGCCAGGGCAATGCCTACACACGCGGCCGCGACGAGGTCGTCGGCTCCAACAAGAAGCCGTGGAAGCAGAAGCACACCGGCCGCGCGCGCGCCGGCGACCGCAAGTCGCCGATCTGGCGCGGGGGCGGCACGGTCTTCGGAGCGAAGACGCGCGACTGGAGCTACCACATGCCGGCCAAGGCGCGGCGCGTGGCCACGCGCACGGCGCTGTTCGGCAAGCTGCGCGACGGCGAGGTCGTGATCGCGGAGCTCGACACCTTGGCCAGTCCCTCGGCCAAGGTCGCGCGCAAGATACTCTCCGACCTCGGCCAACCGCGGCGCGCGCTCATCGTGCTCGAGAAGCACGACGAGGCGCTGTGGAAGTCGTTCCGCAATTTCCCCGGCGTGAGCGTGCGCACGGCCGACGAGGTCTGCGCCCACGACTTGGTCGCCGGCGGCCTCGTGATCGCCCAGGCGGCAGCGCTCGACAAGCTGACCAAGCGCGTCGGACGCGCGGGAGGTGTCGAATGACCACGCTCGACCGCGACTATCACCTCATTCGCCGCCCGCTCGTCACGGAGAAGGCCACCGACGAATCCGCGCGGCGCAACGCCTACACCTTCCGCGTTCCCCGCGATGCCAACAAGATCGAGATCCGCCAGGCCGTGGAGCGCATCTTCAGCGTGAAGGTCTTGGGCGTGAACACCCTGAGCGTGAAGGGTAAGTGGAAGATCCGCGGCCGCAGCATCGGTCGCACGCAGGCGTGGAAGAAGGCCATGGTCGTGCTCCAGGAAGGCCAGACCATCGACGTGCTTTGAGCGCCGTCCTGTGATCCGCCTCTGACCGGCGACCACCAACGAACACCTGACCCATGGGCATCAAGACCTACAAACCGACCTCCGCCGGCCGCCGCCACGGCAGCGTGCTCGACTTCCAGGAGATCACCCGGCGCGAGCCCGAGCGCTCGCTGCTCGAGCCCGTGCGCAAGAGCGGCGGTCGCAACAACGTCGGGCGCATCACCGCGCGTCACCGCGGCGGTGGTAACAAGCGTCACTACCGGCGCATCGACTTCAAGCGCGACAAGGACGGCATCCCCGGGCGCGTGGAGTCGGTCGAGTACGACCCGAACCGCTCCGCCAACATCGCACTGATCTCCTACAGGGACGGCGAGAAGCGCTACATCATCGCGCCGCTCGAGATCAAGGTTGGGCAGAACGTGCTCTCGGGTACGGGCGCTGATCCGCTGCCGGGCAACGCGCTCAAGCTGGGGCAGATCCCGGTGGGGCTGATGATCCACGGCATAGAGATGCAGCCCGGACGCGGCGCACAGATCTGCCGCACGGCTGGTTCCTATGCTCAACTCCAGGCGCGCGAGGGCGACTACTGCATCGTGGCGCTGCCCTCCGGCGAACTACGCAAGCTCCACGTCGAGTGCAAGGCCACGATCGGGCGCCTCGGCAACACCGACCACCAGAACGTCAGCGTTGGCAAGGCGGGGCGCAACCGCCACCGCGGTTGGCGCCCCTATGTGCGCGGTACGACCATGAACCCGGTCGACCACCCGCACGGTGGAGGCGAAGGCCGCACCAAGGGCGGGCGTCATCCGGTCTCGGCGACCGGGGTACTCGCCAAGGGCGGCAAGACCCGCAAGCCGCGCCATCCCTCCAACCGCTTCATCCTGCGCCGCAGGAAGCCAGGCAAGCATGGGTCGTAGCATCAAGAAGGGGCCGTTCGTCGACGCGAAGCTGCAGAAGCGGGTCGAACGCGGCGAGGGCAAGTCGAGCGCGATCAAGACCTGGTCGCGGCGCTCGACGATCACGCCCGATTTCATCGGGTTGTCGTTCCTGGTGCACAACGGGCGCCAGCACCTGAAGGTCTTCGTGACCGAGGACATGGTTGGCCACAAGCTCGGCGAGTTCGCGGCTACCCGCGTCTTCCGTGGTCACACCAACAAGAAGGAATCCGAGCGGAAGGGCGAGGCAGCACCGGAATGAGCGCTTTCGTCGCACGCCACCGTTTCGCGCGCATCACCGCGCGCAAGGCTCGCCTGGCCGCGGATCTGATCCGCGGCTGCGAGATCAACCGGGCCATCGAGATCCTGCAGTTCTCGCCGCGCCGCGCCGCTGTTTTCTACCTCAAGGTCCTCAAGTCGGCCGTGGCCAACGCCAGCCAGGACGAGGACGTCGATGTGAACAAGCTGATCGTCACGGACGCGCGCGCGGACGATGGCCCGCTGCTCCAGCACCGCCTGCGCTGGCGCCCAGGCCCCCAAGGGCGAGCGATGCCCGTACGCAAGCGCACAAGTCACTTGACCGTGGTCGTCGCCGAACGCGCGGAATAGCCCAGGACAACCGCACACATGGGACAAAAGGTACACCCCTCTGGCTTCCGCTTGGCGGTCATCGAGCCGTGGCGTTCGCGCTGGTACGCCAACAAGAAGAACTTCGGGCGCCTGCTGGTCGAGGACCATCGGATTCGCCAGTACATCTACAAGGAGTTCCGCTCGGCGGGCGTACCGCGCATCGAGATCGAGCGCACCGGCGAGGCCGTGAACATCATCGTCCACACGGCGCGTCCGGGCGTTCTGGTCGGGCGCAAGGGCGTGCGCGTGGACCAGCTCAAGAAGAGCCTGCAGGACATCACCGGAATGGTCTGCCATCTGACCGTGCGCGAGATCAAACGGCCCGAGCTCGAGTCCACGCTCGTGGCCGAGGTCGTGGCCGAAGCGCTCGAGAAGCGCATGGCCTTTCGGCGTGCGATGAAGAAGGCCATCCAGACCACCATGCAGGCAGGCGCAAAGGGCGTGAAGGTCGAGGTCAACGGCCGCGTCGGCGGTTCGGAGATGTCACGCCAGGCCAAGGAACGCGAGGGACAGGTCCCGCTCTCCACGCTGCGCGCAAACGTCGACTACGGCACGGCTGAAGCCCGCACCACCTGGGGCGTGATCGGCGTCAAGGTGTGGATCTACAAGGGCGACCTCGAACCAGGCGAGAAGATCGACTGGCGCGGACAGGGCGAGGGCAACCGCCCGCGCGGGCGCCGTCAACCCGCGGACCGCCGCACGCAATCCTAGGAGCACGAACCATGTCCTTGATGCCCAAGCGGACCAAGTACCGCAAGCAACATCGCGGCCGTCTGCGCGGCATGGCCACGCGCGGCAATACGGTGTCTTTCGGAGACTTCGGCCTGCAGTCGCTCGACTGGGGCTGGATCACGGGGCGCCAGCTCGAAGCCGCGCGCGTCGCGGCCAACCGCGCCTCGGGCGGCCAGGCCAAGGTCTACATCCGCGTTTTTCCGCACAAGTCCGTGTCGGGCAAGCCGGCCGAAACGCGCATGGGCGGCGGCAAGGGTGACATCGAGTACTGGACCGCGTGCGTCAAGCCCGGGACGGTGCTGTTCGAAATCGGCGGTGTAGCCGAGGACCGCGCCAAGCTGGCCTTCAAGCGCGCGGCTCACAAGGTTCCGATCAAGGTCAAGATGATCCGGCGCCTGCCCACTACGTGAGGACTTGGAAATCGTGAAGATCGAAGAAGTCAAGACCAAGACGGACAGCGAGCTCACCTACGAGCTCGACAAGATGAAGAAGGAGCTGTTCGAGCTCCGCTTCAAGTCGCGCACGGCCGGCAACGCCAGCCCGGCCCGCATTCGCGTGCTCAAGCGCACGATCGCGCGTGTGCACACGGTGCGCCACGAGCGCGCCAAGCAGGCCAGGACCCCGCCCCGGGCGCGAGACAAGGTGACCTGAGACATGACGACCACTGCACGCCATTCGCGACGAGCGCTGATCGGTATCGTCACCAGCACCAAGACCAAGAAGACCATCACGGTCGAGGTCGAGCGCACCTTCAAGCATGCCAAGTACGGCAAGTACCTGCGCAAGCGCAAGCGCTACCTGGCCCACGACGAGGACAGCGTCGCGAAGGTAGGTGACAATGTCGAACTCGCCTCCACGCGTCCCATGTCGAAGCGCAAGCGCTGGCGCCTCCTGCGCGTCGTCACTCGTTCCGAGCTGGGCGGGATCGAGCTCCCCGATGCCGCCGCCCAGATCATGGCCGACATCACCGGCAAGCCGCTGGGCTCGCCGGCTGGCGACACCGGCTCTCGGGCCGGGACGGAGGCGGGCCAATGATCCAGCAGCAGACCATGCTCGACGTAGCCGACAACACGGGGGCCAAGCGTGTGATGTGCATCAAGGTCCTGGGCGGCACGAAGCGCCGCTATGCAGGGCTCGGCGACATCATCGTGGCTTCTGTGAAGAAGGCCATGCCTACCTCTGACGTGAAGCAGGGGACAGTGGTCAAGGGCGTGATCGTGCGCACCAGCAAGAACACGCGCCGCGACGACGGCTCCTACGTGCGCTTCGACCACAACGCGATGGTGATCATCGACGACGAAGGCAACCCCAAGGGCACGCGCATCTTCGGGGCCGTGGCGCGCGAGCTGCGCGAACGGAACTTCATGAAGATCATCTCGCTGGCCCAGGAGGTGGTGTGATGCACGTCAAGAAGGGCGACACCGTCGTCGTCATCGCCGGCAATGACAAGGGCAAGACGGGCCAGATCCAGGTGGTCCTGCGCGAGCGCGGACGCGTGATCGTTTCCGGCGTCAACCTGCGCTGGAAGCACAAGCGTCCGTCGCAACAGAAGCCCAAGGGCGAGCGCGTCCAAGAAGAGTGCTCGCTGCACCACAGCAACGTGATGCTGTACGACCCTGCCACCAAGAAGGGCACGCGCAAGCGCCCGGCCGAGGCCAAGCGATGAGCAGCGAAGACAAGGAGAAGAAAGAGAAGAAGGAGAAGAAGGCACCGAAGCCCGAGGCCTCCGGGTCCAAGGGGGAGTCGCCCGCCAAGGGCAAGGGCAAGAAGAAGGCCGAGGCCGAGGTCGCGACGGGTGCCACAGAGGCACCGCGCGTGCCGCCGCGCCTGCGCGAACGCTATCGCTCCGAGATACGAGCCGCGCTGATGAAGCAGTTCAGCATCCAAAACCACATGGCGATCCCTGGCTTGAAGAAGGTCGTGATCAACATGGGCTGCAAGGGTGCGGTCGAGACCAAGGCGCGCATCGATGCGGCCGTGCGCGACCTGTCCATGATCGCAGGCCAGAAGCCGACCGTGCGCAAGGCCAAGAAGTCGATCGCCAACTTCAAGCTGCGCGAGGGCATGCCCATCGGCGTGGCCGTGACCCTGCGCGGCAACCGCATGTGGGAGTTCACCGATCGTCTGATCTCGGTCGTGCTGCCGCGCATCCGCGACTTCCGGGGTGTCAAGTCCAAGCTCGATGGGCGCGGCAACTACACGCTCGGCCTGACGGAGCAGTCGGTCTTTCCGGAAGTCGACTTCGACAAGTTGGAGTATGTGCAGGGCATGGACGTGACCTTTGTCACGAGCGCGCAGAATGACGAGCAAGGCTTCTTCCTGCTGAAGGAGCTGGGCATCCCCTTCAAGGTCGACGGGCAGGACTAGGACCGCGCTATGGCAAAGAAGTGTCTCATCATCAAGGCCAAGCGGCCGCCGAAGTTCAAGTCACGCATCGTGCGGCGCTGCTTGTTGTGCGGTCGCTCGCGGGCCGTGTACCGCAAGTTCAGCATCTGCCGCATCTGTCTGCGGAAGAAGGCCCTGCTCGGCGAGATCCCCGGCATGCGCAAGGCTTCCTGGTAGGAGATTCGATTCCATGATGACCGATCCCGTAGCCGACCTCCTGACGCGCATCCGCAACGCCACCGCGCGTCACGCGAAGAGCGTCACCATGCCGGCCTCCAAGCTCAAGGTCCGCATCGCCCAGGTGCTGGTCGAGGAGGGCTACATCCGCGGCTACCGCGTCGAGCCCAAGAAGCCTCAGAGCGAGCTCGTTGTCGATCTCAAGTACGGCCCGGATGGCGAGCTCGTGATCCGTGAGATCTCGCGCGTGAGCAAGCCCGGATGCCGCGTTTACTCTGGCGCCAGGAAACTGCCGCGCGTGCTGCGCGGCCAGGGCATCTACGTGCTCTCGACGCCGAAGGGCGTCCTGTCCGACCGTGCCGCCCGCAAAGAGAACGTGGGCGGCGAGATCCTCTGCCAGATCTACTAGACGGCCTTCAGCAACCACCGAGGAACCTCAATGTCCCGCATCGGAAGACTCCCCGTGGCGATCCCCAGCGGGGTCACGGTCGAGGAGAAGGACCGCAGGGTCACGGTCAAGGGCCCAAAGGGCGCCCTCGCGCTCCAACTGCGGCCCGAAATCGACATCAAGGTCGAGAAGGCCCAGCTCCTGGTGCAGCCCAACGCGGAGGACGCGCGCCAGGTGCGCGCCTATCACGGCATGACGCGCGCCATCCTCAACAACATGATGAAGGGCGTCACCCAGGGCTACTTGCGCAACCTCGAGATCATCGGGGTGGGATGGAACGCGGCCCTGGCCGGGAAGAAGCTGATGCTCTCGGTCGGCTTCTGCAACCCGGTCGAGATGCCGATCCCCGAGGGCCTCACGGTCGAGGTCCCCAAGCCGACCAACATCAGCGTCAAGGGTGCCGACAAGCAGCTCGTGGGGCAGTTCGCCGCGGCCGTACGCGCTCAGCGCCCGCCCGAACCCTACAAGGGCAAGGGCATTCGCTACGAGGGTGAGTACGTGCGCAAGAAGCAGGGCAAGAGCTTCGGGAGCTAGCAGATGAAGACCAAGCTGGAGAAACGGCAACGACGCAAATATCACGTGCGCAATCGCCTGATGCGCGACGGCGCGCCCGCGCGCCTCAGCGTTTCGCGCTCGTCGAAGCACATTTACGCCCAGGTGGTAGATCCCGGCGGTCGCACGCTGTGTGGAGCTGGTACGACCAAGAAGTCCCTTGCAGCTGGGCTGGTTGGCAAGAGCAAGACCGAGCGCGCGGCGGTGATCGGCAAGGAGATCGCGCGCCTTGCCAAGGAGAAGGGCGTCGAGACGGTCGTGTTCGACCGCGGCAGCCACAAGTTCCATGGCCGGGTCAAGGCCCTGGCCGACGCGGCGCGAGCCGAGGGCCTGAAGTTCTAGAGATCCGAACGAGCGCAGCACCCGATCCATCCCGATCCATGAAGCCCAAATTCGACTATCTCGACACGACCGAGGCCTCGCAGCTCGAGGGCCTCTCGGAAGTGCTGATCCAGATCAACCGCTCAGCCGCCGTCGTGAAGGGCGGCCGCCGCTTTTCGTTCTCAGCGCTGACGGTCGCAGGCAATCGCTCCGGCACGGTCGGGCAGGGCTTCGGCAAGGCGCGCCAGGTCCCGAACGCAATCGAGAAGGCCACCAAGGACGCGCGTAAGCACATGCTGCGCGTCCCGCTCACTCCGGACGGCTCGATCCCGCACGAGGTCAACGGTCGCTACTGCGGCTCGATGGTGCGCCTGATCCCGGCCGCGCCTGGCACCGGCGTGATCGCAGGCTCCTCGGTGCGCGCGGTGTGCGAGATGGCCGGCGTGAAGAACATCCTCTCCAAGGCCTACGGCTCGACCAACCCGGTCAACCTCGTCAAGGCCACCTTCCACGCTCTCACCCAGCTGCGTACGCGCGAGCAAGTCGCCCAGCTGCGCGGCGTGGAGCTCACCTGAGAAGCAGAGAACGAACATGGATCTGAAATCCGTCACCAAGAAGGGCACCAAGCACCTGCACGTTTTCCGCCTGGGCCGCGGCATCGGCAGCGGGCTGGGCAAGACCTGCGGCCGCGGGCACAAGGGCTGGGGCCAGCGCTCGGGCTCCTACCGCCGGCCCGGCTACGAGGGTGGCCAGATGCCGCTCTACCGACGCGTGCCGAAGCGCGGCTTCACCAACGCGCGTTTTCGCACGGACTACACGGTCGTCAACGTCGAGCAGCTCGAGGCCTTCGCGAGTGGCGAGACCGTGGACCTCGCGGCCGTGCTCGCCAAGGCCCTGACGAGCCTCGAGACCCCGTTGTTCAAGGTGCTGGGCGATGGCGCGCTCTCGAAAGCGCTGACCGTACGCGCCCAGAAGTTCTCGAAGAGTGCAGTGGCCAAGATCAAGGCTGCGGGCGGACAGGTGATCGTGCTCGACGCCCAGGGGCGCGAGGTGGCAGAGGCCGCCGGAGACGTGAAGTAGGGGAACGGTGAACCAGCTCCTCCAGCTCCTGCGGATCCCCGAGACGCGCCAGCGCATCCTGGTGACCCTCGGGCTCCTGTTCCTGTACCGCAGCGGGATCCACATCCCCGTGCCCGGGCTCTCGGCGCGTTTCCTGGAGGAACAGCAGCAGGGCAGCACCGTGTTCGGCCTGATCTCGGCCTTCTCGGGCGGCTCGCTGGGCGACACGGTCCTCTTCGCCCTGGGCATCATGCCCTACATCTCGGCCTCGATCATCTTCTCCGTGCTGGCCAAGGTCTCGCCGCAGATCGAGGCCATCCAGAAGGAGGGCGCCACCGGGCAGAAGAAGATCAACCAGTGGACGCGCCTCGCCACGGTGCCGATCGCGCTCCTGCAGTCGACCTTCATCTGGTTCGGCGTGTTCCTGAACATGCCGGGCGCGTTGGCCGGCGAGCCCACGCTCTTCCTGGCCCTGGCCGTGATCCTGGCGCTCACGGCCGGCTCCATGTTCGTGATGTGGCTGGGCGAGCTGATCACCGAGTACGGTCTTGGCAACGGTTCGTCGCTGATCATCATGGCCGGCATCATCGCCGAGATGCCCGGCAGCCTGCAGCGGATCATCCAGCAGCAGGACGAGCCGTACAACGCCATCCTGACGTTGATCGGGATCTGGATCGCGATCGTGCTCGTGGTCGTGTTCGTCCAGAAGGGCGAGCGTCGCGTGCCGATCCAGTACGCACGCCTGACGCGTGGTCGCCGCGTCTACGGCGGCCAGCGGCACTACCTGCCGCTCAAGATCAACATGGCCGGCGTGATGCCGATCATCTTCGCTTCGGCCGTGTTCATCATCCCAGGCGTGCTCTTCAAGGTGGTTGGCCTCGAGCGCGTGGCGGCTGTGTTCAGCGACACCGACGGCTTCGTCTACGTGACGCTGTATGTGGTCCTGGTTTTCTTCTTCTGCTTCTTTTGGAACAACCTCATGTTCCGCCCGGAGGAGATCGCCGACAATCTGCGCGAGCACGGCTCCTTCATCCCCGGCATCCGCCCGGGTGCGAGGACGGCTGCGTACCTGAAGGGCATCCTCACGCGCATCACCCTTGCGGGCGCGGTGTTCCTGGCCTTCCTCGCGGTGCTACCGAACTTCATCACAGGCAGCATCCCGGGACTGTCCGGACGGCTGGCCTACTTTCTGGGCGGCACTTCGGTGCTGATCGTCGTGGGCGTGGCCATGGACCTGGTCGATCGCCTCAACGCGATGCTCGTGATGCGCAACTACGAGGGCTTCGTGAAGGGCAAGGGTACGGGCGGTGCCGGCGGAATGGCGGGCGGAGCCGGCTGGGCCCGGAAGACCTGATATGGCGCTCATCGTGGTCCTCCTCGGCGCTCCCGGAGCGGGCAAGGGCACCCAGGCACAACGCCTGAGTCAGGCCCGCTCGCTGCCGCACGTTTCAACCGGCGACCTGTTGCGCGACAATGTCAAACGCGGAACACCGCTGGGGGCCCAAGCCAAGGGCTTCATGGACAAGGGCGAGTACGTGCCCGACGCGCTCGTGCTCGACATGCTGGCCGCGCGCGTGGGCGAGCCAGATTGCCGCGACGGCTACTTGCTAGATGGTTTTCCGCGCACCGAAGTGCAGGCGCGCGCGCTAGATCAGCGTCTCGCGGGGCCTGCTCGGGGAAGCGCCGACCGGGTGCTCGTGGTCAATCTCGAGGTCTCCGACGAGAGCATCATCCGGCGCGCAGCCGGACGCCTGACCTGCAAGCAGTGTGCGCGCGTCTTCCACCTGGAGAACGCGCCCCCCAAGCAGGCCGGCAAGTGCGACGCCTGCGAGGGCGAGCTCTATCAGCGCAGCGACGACGCCGCCCCGGTGGTGCGCGAGCGCCTGCGCGTCTATCGCGAGAAGACCGCACCGTTGGCGCGCTTCTACGAGCAGCGCGGCCTACTGGCCACGATCGACGGCGAGCAGTCCCCCGACGCCGTGTTCTTTCGCCTGGACGGCCTCATCCCGCGCAAGGCGGGCTAGCCATGGCCAAGGAGGAACCCATCACCGTGGATGCGATCGTCACCGAAGCGCTGCCCAACGCGCGCTTCCGCGCCAAGCTCGAGTCGGGCCACCAGATCCTGGCCCACGTCAGTGGCAAGATGCGCATGCACTACATCCGCATCCTGCCGGGCGACAAGATCACCGTCGAGATGTCCCCCTATGACCTGTCCAAGGGCCGCATCGTCTATCGCGGCGAGCGGAGGAAGAACTAGCGATGAAGGTTCGCAGCAGCGTGCGCCGCATCTGCATGCAGTGCAAGATCGTCAAGCGCCGAGGCGTTGTGCGAGTGATCTGCAAGGCCGACCCGACCCACAAGCAACGCCAAGGAAAGTGAGCCCATGCCCCGCGTCATCGGTGTAGACATCCCCAACAACAAGCGCCTCGAGATCGCGCTGACCTACGTCTTCGGCGTGGGGCGTCCGACCGCCCAGCGGGTGTGCGACGAGCTGTCGCTCGATCGCGGCATGAAGGCGGGCGACCTGACCGAGGAGCAGGCCACGACGATCGCCAATCACCTGCAGCGCAACTACGCGGTGGAGGGCTCGTTGCGGCGAGCGATCTCGGGCAACATCAGCCGCCTGCGCGACATCGGCTGCTACCGCGGCCAGCGCCATCGCCGGGGCTTGCCCGTGCGCGGCCAGCGCACACGTACGAACGCGCGCACGCGCAAGGGACCGAAGAAGACCGTGGCCGGGAAGAAGTCCGTCAAGGGGATGAAGTAGGCGAGTCGCCTCAGAATCATGGGCAAGGCAATCAAGAAGAAGCAGAAGCGCGTCGTAGCGCGTGGCATCGTCCACGTGAAGGCGACCTTCAACAACACGCACATCACGATCACGACCCCGAACGGAGAGACGATCTCCTGGGGCGCGGCCGGCACGGTGGGGTTCAAGGGCACGCGCAAGAGCACGCCCTACGCTGCGCAGCGCGCCGCCGAGCACGCCGCCACGGCGGCCATGCGTCATGGACTGCGCGAGGTCGACGTGCTGGTCAAGGGCGTGGGTTCCGGGCGCGAGTCCGCGGTGCGGGCTCTCGCCAACGCCGGCCTGAGGGTCGTTTCCATCCAAGACGTGACGCCCCTGCCGCACAACGGCTGTCGGGCTCGCAAGCGTCGGCGCGTGTAGGCAAGAGAGGTAATTCCATGGCCCGTTATGTAGACAACAAGTGCAAGCTGTGCCGCCGTGAGGGCATGAAGCTCTTCCTGAAGGGCCAGCGCTGCTTCACGGACAAGTGTGCCCTCTCGCGGCGGGACTACCCGCCCGGCGTGCACGCGCAGCGACGCTCGAAGGTTTCCGATTACGGCCTGCACCACCGCGAGAAGCAGAAGCTGAAGCGCATCTACGGCATCCTCGAGCGCCAGTTTCGCTGCTACATCAAGGAGGCCGAGCGCACCCCGGGCAACACGGGCGTGACGCTGCTCGCCCTGCTCGAGCGCCGGCTCGACAACGTGGTGTTGGCCAGCGGCTTCGCGCTCTCGCGCAACCATGCGCGGCAGATGATCAACCACGGCCACTTCAGGGTGAACAACCGCCGCGTGGACATCGCCTCGTACACCGTGCGTCCCGGCGACAAGGTCGCGGCGCGCCCGAACCCGAAGACCAAGAAGATGGTCTCGGAGGCCGTGGAAGTGAACAAGTCGCAGGTCGTGCCCGACTGGCTGTCGGTCAAGGGCGAACTGCTCGAGACGGAGGTCATGGCGATGCCGCGCCGCGACCACGTCCCGCACCCGATCCAAGAACAGCTGATCATCGAGCTGACCTCGAAGTAGGCGAAAAACAGGGAGCAACCACATGCGGATTCGTTGGCGCAATTTCGAGCTGCCCAGCCGGGTCACTCCGGACTCGGAGACATTTACCCCGGAGTACGGACGGTTCCTGGTGGAGCCCTTCGAGCGTGGCTTCGGTCACACCATCGGCAACGGCCTGCGGCGCGTGCTGCTCTCGTCGATCGAGGGCACCGCGGTCACCGCCGTGCGCGTCGAGGGGGCGGACCACGAGTTCGCTTCGCTCGAGGGCGTGTACGAAGACGTCACCGACATCATTCTCGCCATCAAGCGGCTGCGGATCCGTCACCCCGGCACGGACCGCATTACCTGCCACATCAAGAAGAGCGGCAAGGGCCCGGTCACCGGCGCCGACGTGCAGTGTCCAGGCGACGCGCAGGTCGTGAACAAGGATCTGCTCATCGCCAACCTGACGCTCGATCGCGCGCTCAACATCGAACTCGAGGTCTCGAAGGGCCGTGGCTACGTGCCGGCCGACGAGAACCGCTCCGAGTGGCACCAGATCGGCACGATGCCCATCGACGCCATCTACTCGCCCGTGCACCGCGTGCGTTACACGGTCGAGGCCACGCGCGTCGGCAAGTTCACCAACTACGACCGCCTGGCGCTGGAGATCTGGACCGACGGCACGATCACGCCTCAGCTGGCGCTGGTCGAGGCCGCCAAGATCTACCGCAAGCACCTCAACCCGTTTGTGCTGTTCGATCCCAGTTTGGGCGCCTCGCCCGTGGCCGGTGACCCTTCGCGCTCCGAGTTCAACCAGAGGAACCGCCAAACCGACGAGCTGAAGAAGGAGCTCGAGCGGCCGATCGCAGACCTCGAGCTCTCGGTGCGCGCACGCAACTGTCTCGACAGCGCCAATCTCCAGACGGTGCGCGACCTCGTGACCCTGAGCGAGGCCGAGGTGATGAAACTCAAGAACCTCGGCAAGACCAGCCTGACCGAGATCAAGAACCGGCTCACCGAGCGAGGACTTTCGCTCGGCATGACCGTCACCCAGTAGAAACGTCCAAGAGGACCGCCCAGTCAGCCCACTCTCATGCGGCACCGCAAAGCAGGCAAGAAGCTCGGCCGGACGAGCAGCCACCGCGCAGCTATGGCGCGCAACATGGCTGTCTCGCTGATCGAGCACGAGCGCATCGTGACCACCGTGCCGAAGGCCAAGAACGTCAAGCCGTTCGTGGAGAAGCTCGTCACGCTCAGCAAGCAGGCCACTATGCACAACCGCCGCCAGGTGTTTGCGCAGGTGCGCAGCAAGGCGGCCACGACCAAGCTCTTCACGGTGCTTGGCCCACGCTTTCAGGCGCGCAAGGGCGGCTACTGCCGTGTTCTCAAGCTCGCCAAGAACCGCCTGGGCGACAACGGTGAGCGCGCCATCCTCGAATTCGTCGAGCGCACGCCCAAGGAAGCGCCCGCGGCCGAGTGACCTGAGGCTGGTGTCGAGCGCTCTCAAGCGAGGACGGCGCAGGGGCGGGCGAGTAGTCGCACGGGTTCCGCGCCCTTGCGGAGGGGCCCGAGCGACTCGCCTCAGAGGCGCGCCAGCTTGGCGCGCCCAGAGCCGAGGATGCCTTCGATGCCCTTGGCGAGCTCGGTGCTGATGCGCACGTTGTGACGCTCGCTCGAGCGCACGCGCCGCAAGCGGCCGTCTGTGCCCTCGATCTCGAACAGTAGCCGGCTCGCGCCGCGGTGCGAGCCCACCAGCGCCGAGATGCGCGGCAAGAGCACGTCGTCCTGCGGCGTCAGACGGATCACGAGTCCGCCCTTGAAGATCTGCAGCGCCTGCTCGAGCAGCATCACCTGATCGAGCAGGATCCCGACAGGCGAGCTGCCGTCCTCGCTCGTACGCTCCTCGAGCTTGCCGCGGCAGATGACCACCGAGTCCTCGACGATCAGGCTCTTGTACTGCTCGAACGTGCGGGGAAAGCAGGTCACGTTGACGCCGCCTCGCAGATCCTCGAGCCGGAAGCGCGCCATTTTCTTGCCGGTCTTGGTAGAGCTCTCCTTGAGCGCCACGATCAGGCCGCCCAACGTCACCTCGCTGCCACCAGCCAGGGCCTGGATGTCGCGTGTGTTCGTGCTGGAGAGCAGCGCGAAGAGCCCGGCGCGGTCCTCGAGCGGGTGCCCCGAAAGGTAGAAGCCGAGCACCTCATATTCCGCCTTGAGCGTGTCAGCGCGGGCAAAGGAGCGCGCCGGGTCGATGCCGTCGCCAGCGCCCGAGCCGCCCTCCTCGGCCACGCCGAAGAGCGAGCCCTGGCCGGCCTTCTTGTCGTGGGCTGCGCGCACGCCCTCGACCAGCGCGATTTCGAGCGCGGCCAGAACGGCGCCGCGCTCGTGGCCGTGGCTGTCGAAGGAGCCGGCCTTGATCAGTGCCTCCCAGGTGAGCTTGGCTACGGCCCCGGAATCGGCCTCGGCGCACAGGGTGTGCAGCGTCGCGCTCACCTTGCGCGTCTCCAGTCTCGCGCGCGCAGCGAGCACGGCCTCGATGGCCTTCTGACCCGTGCCCTTGATGGCCCCGAAGCCGAAGCGGATCGCGCCGCCCTCGGGTAGGAACTCCCACTGCGAGCGCGCCACATCGGGCGGCAGCACCTTGATTCCGGCCGAGCGTGCGTCGTCCACGAACTCCTTGATCTTGTCGGAGCTCTGCAACTCGCACGACATGTTCGCGGCCAAGAACTCGATTCGGTGGTGCGCCTTCAGGAATGCAGTCTGCCAGGTGATGAGCGCGTAGGCCGTCGAGTGCGACTTGTTGAAGCCGTAGCCGCCGAACTTGACGATGCCCTCCCAGGTCTCGCGCGCCGCACCCTCGGCGCAGCCATTCTCGACCGCGCCGCGCACGAACTGGGCCGAGAACTTGTTCATGATCTCGGGCTGCTTCTTGCCCATCGCCTTGCGCAGGTTGTCGGCCTCGTTCAGCGAGAGGTTGCCCAGCGCATTGGAGATGAGCATCACCTGCTCCTGATAGACGATGCACCCGTAGGTGTCGCGCAGGATCGGCTCCAGCGAGGCGTGCGCGTACTCGATCCTCTCGAGCCCGTGCTTGCGACGGATGAACATGTCCGCCATGCCCGATTCCAGCGGGCCCGGGCGGTACAGCGCGAGGCACGCGATCAGGTCCCCGAAGCAGTCGGGCTTCAGGCGTGCGAGCAGCTTGCGCATGCCTTCCGACTCCAGCTGGAACACGCCCAGGGTCTCGCCGCGGTTGAGCAGCGCATAGGTGGATTTGTCGTCGAGCGGTAGGCGGTCGAGATCCGGCGCCACGCCCCCAGCGCGCTCGATCAAGCGCCGTGTCATTTCCAAGATCGTCAGCGTGCGCAGGCCGAGGTAGTCCATCTTGAGCAGCCCCAAGTCTTCGAGCTGCTTGGCGGGCCACTGCGTGACGACGTCCTGCTTGTTGGTGCACAGCGGCACGTACTCGACGATCGGGCGGTCAGCGATGACCACCCCGGCGGCGTGCGTCGAGATGTGGCGCGCCAACCCGTCGAGCTTGATCGAGAAATCGAACAGCTCGCGGTAGCGCTCGTCCTTGCGCGCCTTCCCGAGATCTGGATCGTCCTGCACGGCCTCCTCGAGCGGCGGAGCCGTGGGGCCCTGCGGCACCATCTTTGCCAGCTTGTCGATCTCCGACAGCGGCAGGTCGAGGGTCCGTCCGACGTCGCGGATCACCGAGCGCGCCGAGAGCGTGGCGAAGGTCCCGATCTGGCTCACGCGCTCCGCGCCGTAGCGCTCGCGTGTGTACTGCAGGACCCGCTCACGGCCTTCCTTGCAGAAGTCGATGTCGATGTCCGGCATCGAAATGCGCGCGCTGTTCAGGAAGCGCTCGAACAGGAGGTCGTAGCGCAGCGGGTCCACGCGCGTGATGTCCAGTGCGTAGGCCACGATCGAGCCGGCCGCCGAGCCGCGCCCGGGTCCGACCGGGATGCCTTGCTCGCGCGCCCAGCGGATCAGATCCCAGACGATCAGGAAGTACGAGACGAAGCCCATCTCGCGGATGACGCGCTTCTCGTACTCGAGGCGTTCGCGGCCCGCTGCGTGGTCGGGGCCGTAGCGCGCCAGCAGGCCCTCGTCGCACAGCCGATCGAAAAGCGCTTCTGGCGAGCCACCGTCCGCGGGCGAGAACACGGGCAGGTGGTAGGCGCCGAACTCGATGTCGAGGTTCACGCGCTCGGCCACGTCTTGGGTCGCGGCCAGCGACGCGGGCAGGTCGCGGAACTCGTGCGCCATCTCCGCGCGCGTGCGGAAGAAGAGCGTCTGCGTGTCCATGCGGAAACGCTTCGAGTCCGCGCGCTTCGCGCCCGTGTTGATGCACAGGAGCACGTCCTGCGTGTGGCAGTCCTCGGCGCGCAGGTAGTGGATGTCGTTGGTGGCGACCAGCGGGATTCCCGTGCGGCTGGCGATGTCCACCAGGGCCTCGTTCAGACGCGCCTGGATCTCGATGCCGTTGCGCTGCAGCTCGAGCCAGAAGTTCTCGGGTCCGAAGAGGTCGCGCAGCTCCACCGCAGCACGCTCGGCCTGGGCCAGCTTGCCAGCCTGCACCAGATCGCTGAGCTCACCGGAGAGGCAGCCCGAGAGGCAGGTCAGGCCCGTGGCGTGGCGCGCGAGCGTCTCCTTGTCGATGCGCGGCCGGAAGTGGAAGCCCTCGAGGTACGCGGCCGTCGCCAGCTTGAGCAGGTTCTGGTACCCGGCGCGGTCGCGCGCGAGCAAGGTGAGATGGTTGTAGGGGTTGTGGGTCTTGTGGTGCGGTTTCCGGTGGGACTCGCGCGCGATGTAGATCTCGCACCCGAGGATGGGCTTGATCCCGGCCTTCCTGGCCTTCTGGTAGAACTCGAGCGCGCCGAACAGGTTGCCGTGGTCGGTCAGAGCCAGCGCGCGCTGCCCATCCGCCTTCGCGGCCGCCACCAGGTCGTCGAGGCGGTTGGCCCCGTCGAGCAGGCTGTACTCGCTGTGGACGTGGAGGTGGGCGAAGTCCGGGGTGCTCATGACGAAGGTGCGGGGCCCAGTCCCTTGGCAGCAGCAAGGAAGATCAGCGCAGGTCAGCGCAGCAGGTTGACGAGCAGTGCCATCTGCGTCGGCAGGCGATTCGCGGCCTGCTCGTAGAGGAGGCTGCGCGGGCCGTCGAGCACCTCGTCGGTGACCTCGACATTGCGCCGCACCGGCATGGCGTGCATGAGGTACGCGTCCTGGCCGCTCGCGAGCAGCTTCTCGTCGATGCGCCAGCCGATGTGGCGCGAGCGCTGGCTGGCGGTGAGCGTGGGGTTGCCATAGGTCTCGAGGGACTGCCACGAGCGCGCGTAGACGACGCGCGCTCCGCGCACGGCCTCCTCCAGCGAGAGCTCGCGCCGCAACGTGCCGCCGGAGGCGCGCGCCAGGTCCTCGGCCTCCGACAGGACTCCGCCGTCGAGTTCGAAACCGGCCGGGTGCGCCAAGCGCACGCGCATTCCGAAACGCAGCGCCGCGTGCAGCAACGAGTGCACGGCCGAGGGCGAGGCCGGAGTGGGGGAGTGGACCCAGGTGATGGCCAGCTCTTTCCCGCGTGGGTCGCCGAGGCGCTCCTTCAGCGTCAGTACGTCGGCCAGCGCCTGCAGCGGGTGCCACAGCGAGCTCTCCATGTTCATGACCGGCACCGTGGCGTACTTGGCCCAGGCACGGATGCGCTCATCGCGCCGGTCCACGTCCCAGGAGTTGCCGAGCGGCGCCGGCCGGATCGCGAGCGCGTGCACGTAGCGCGACAGCACCGCGGCCGCATCCTTGATGTGCTCCGGAGCGCGCCCGTCCATCACGCTGCCTTCGCGCTCCTCGAGCTCCCAGAAGTCGCTCATCGCGGTCAGGTTGACCACGCTTCCGCCCAGCTGCAGGACGGCCGTCTCGAGCGAGGCGCGCGTGCGCAGCGAACCGCGGAAGAACAGCATGCCGATCGTCTTGCCCGCGAGTTCGCCGCGCCCGGTCCTGCGCTTCAGCCGCGCGGAGAGCTCGAGGACCTCGTCCAGCACGCCATCGTCGAGGTCGGACAGGCTGATCAGGTGACGGGGAGCGAGCGCCATGGGGCTAGTGTTCCGAGCCGCGCACACACAGGCAACATCGGAGGTCCGTCCGCGCCGCGGACGCGTGCGCGGCCACCCGGGGCGCTCGGCCCGCGCACCTGCCTTCGCAGTGCCGGGCGTCAGGCTGCACCCGAGAGCCAGCCGCTTGCCTTGACACGCCGCCACCGGGGCCGCTAGAACCTCTGCCCCTCCGTGCACCCATAGCTCAATTGGATAGAGCATCTGACTACGGATCAGAAGGCTGGTGGTTCGAGTCCACCTGGGTGTACCACATTCTCGCCCGCGCGGAACGCGCGCGGGGCGAGCGGGGCCGAGCGGCGTTCCTGGCGCCCGGTTCGCAGCTTTGAAAACGTGAAGTAGAGCGTTGGTCCCCAGTTCCGAACGAGCGGAGACGCGTGCAGAGGATGAGCGCTTCATGGCGCTGGCCTTGGCGGAAGCGCGGGCTGCCGGCGCACGCGAGGAAGTCCCGATCGGCTCCGTGGTCGTGTGCAGAGGTGAGACCCTGGCGCGTGCCGGCAACCGCGTGCGCGGCGATTGCGATCCCTCGGCCCACGCCGAACTCCTCGCGCTGCGCGCGGCCGCGCGTGTGCTGGGCCTGGTACGCCTGGTCGATTGCGTCCTGTACTCGACCGTCGAGCCCTGCTTCATGTGCGCGGGGGCCCTGGTCCATGCCCGCCTGCGCCGCGTGGTGTTCGCCGTGCGCGATCCGAAGTTCGGTGGCTGCGTTTCCTTGGGCCGCGTCCTCGACCACCCGCAGGCGAATCACCGCCTCGAGTTCGACGAGGGCGTCCTGGCCGGGGAGTCGCGCGAGCTCCTGCAGGAGTTCTTCCGCGCGCGGCGGGGAGATCGGGGAGATACGGGGTGAGGCCGGACTAGGGCCTCACCGTCGGTGCGGAGAGGTGGCAGAGCGGCTGAACGCGCTGGTTTCGAAAACCAGTATGTCCTTTGGGCATCGGGGGTTCGAATCCCCCCCTCTCCGCCATTCTTCCCGCGCGGAGCCCGGACCGACGCTCGCCCCTAGAAACGTGACGGCTCGCGCATGCTGCGCGGGACGTCGGGGGAGAGGTGTCCGAGCGGCTGAAGGAGCACGCTTGGAAAGCGTGTGTGCCCCAAAAGGGTACCGTGGGTTCGAATCCCACCCTCTCCGCCATCTCTATCCGGCGCGAGCGCGGCAGCGGGCCCGGTCCGTCGCAGTGGAACCTCTTCGAACTGGGTCAGGCCGGGAACGGAGCAGCCCTAAGATCATGGTTCCAGGTGCGCACGGCCCGGGCCCACTGGCGCGCTCGCGCGCAGCAGTGCCTCGTCCTCCGCGCCGCTTCGGATAGCAGTTAGAGTAAGCAAGAGCGATGTCCCCGTACCTCGTCCTGGCCCGCAAGTACCGCCCGAAGACCTTCGACGAGGTGATCGGCCAGGACATCGTGACCGAGGTCCTGCGCGGTGCGCTGACCGGCGGCCACCTCGGCCACGCCTACCTCTTTTCGGGTCCGCGCGGGACGGGCAAGACCACGCTCGCGCGCATTTTCGCGCGCTGTCTGAACTGCGAGCGCGGGCCCACTCCGGATCCCTGCGGGACCTGCGAGCGCTGCCAGGCCTTCCAAGCCGGCACCGAGCTCGATCTCGTGGAAATCGACGCGGCCTCGCACACAGGAGTGGACAACATCCGTGAGCTACGCGACGAGGTCGCGTATGCGCCCATGCGGGCGCGCTACAAGGTCTACATCGTGGACGAAGTCCACATGCTTTCGAAGCAGGCCTTCAACGCGCTCCTGAAGACGCTCGAGGAGCCGCCGGCGCACGTGGTCTTCCTGTTCGCGACCACGGATCCCCACAAGGTGTTGGACACCGTCCTGTCGCGCTGCCAGATCCTGCGCCTCGTGCCGCTGGCGGAGGAACGCATCGCCGCGCGACTCGAGCATGTCTTCCAGGCCGAGGGCGTGCGCGCCGAAGCCGGCGTGACGGAGGAGCTGGCGCGCCGCGCGCGCGGCGGCATGCGCGATGCTCTCTCGCAAGCCGACAAGCTACTCGCCTTCGTCGGCAACGAGCCCACGCTCGAGGACCTGCAGCGCCTGGGCGGCGAGGCAGGTCACGAGGAGCTCGAGGCGCTGCTCGCCCTGGTCGAGGCTGGCGATCGTGCGGGGCTGCTCACCAGGCTGCAGGCCTTCGAAGGCGACGAAGAGTCCGTGCTCGAGGGCCTCCTGGACCACGTGCGCGCCGCGGCACTCTTGGCCTGGTGCGGTGAGGCCACGCCGCTCCTGACGTTGGGCGCGCGCGCGCGGCCGAGCGCGGCCGGCGCCTCGGAGCCGAGCGCCTCGAGCTGTGGATG
>JABFRZ010000371.1 GCA_013140785.1 Planctomycetota bacterium
GTGGTGGGAGTGCCCTTCACCGCCAGGAGGTCCTTCGCCACCCAAGGGATCCCGTGCAACGGACCGCGCGAGCCTGCCGCTCCCGCCGCGACTTCGGCGTCGAGCTTGCGGGCCTGCGCCATGGCGCGCTCGTCGAGCGGAGTCACCACGCAATGCAGCGTCGCGTCCAGGCGCTTCAAGCGCGCGAGAAACATGCGCGTCAGCTCCTCGCACGACACGACCTTGCGCGTGACGAGCTGGTTCAGCGTCCAAATGGACTCGTAGGCGAGATCCTCCAGGTTCGCCGGGCGTTCGGGCGGAGGACCGGCGGCGGCCGGCTGTTCGAGCGCCTCGCGTTCGCTCGCGCGCATGGCCGCGGGCAAGGGCGCGAACAGCAGCGCGGGTTGCACGTGGTTCGCGAGTGGCACGGCGCGCAGCTTCTCGAACTCGCGCAGCCGCTCGAGCACGTCCGGCAACATCAGCTCCAGCTCCTTCTCGGTGAAAGAGAGGCCGAGCACGTCGGCCGCGATGCCGACCTCCAGCGGGCCGAAGGGGGCGGACGCCTTCTCGGGCTCGGCTTCCTGTAGGAACGCGAGCAGCAGGGGAACGAGCATGGATCGAGCTCCTTCGGGTGGGCGTGAGGCCGCGATCCTACGCCGCGTTTCTGCTAGAACAGGCGTCCTTTTCCCGGCCAGAGAGCTGCATGAGCCCGATGACTTCCCAGCCGATGCCGAACGGCAAGGTGACCTACGCCGCCGGCGGCCCGCTCGCCCTGCTGACGCTCACGAACCCGCCCGCCAACGGCTACTCGTACGAGATGATGCGCGACCTCGACGAGGCCGTGCTGCGCGCGCGCTTCGACGACGCGGTGCAAGTGCTGGTTCTGGCCGGCGCGGGCGAGAAGTTCTTCTGCGCGGGCGCCGACATCGCGATGCTCGACGCGGTCACGCCGACGTTCAAGTACGCCTTCTGCCTGCACGCGAACGAGACGCTCCTGCGCCTCGAGCACACGCCCAAGCTCGTGATCGCGGCCTTGGGCGGACACTGCGTCGGGGGCGGGCTCGAGATCGCGCTGGCGGCCGACCTGCGCTTCGCGCGCAAGGGCTCGGGCAAGTGCGGGCTGCCCGAGATCTCGCTGGGCGTGTTGCCGGGCACGGGCGGCACGCAGCGCCTGGCGCGCGTGGTCGGGAAGTCGAAGGCGATCGAGCTGATGGCCGGCGGCGAGCTCTTCGACTACGAGACGGCCGAGCGCCTGGGCCTGGTGAACCGCATCCTCGACGCCAAGGACGAGGCCGAGTTCCTGGCGCAAGTGCTCGAGCTCGCGCGCGGCTACTGCACGCCGAAGAAGGCGGCCATGGGCGTCGGGCACATCAAACGCGCGGTCCAGACGGGGCTCGAGCTACCGCTCGAGGCCGGGCTCGCGCTCGAGCGCGAGCTGCAAGCGAAGCTGTTCGCCTCGGCCGACGCCAAGGAAGGCATCGCGGCCTTCGTCGAAAAGCGCCCGGCGCACTTCCAGGGACGCTGAGGCCGATGGGTATCCCGGCGATGATGCAGGCGGCTCGCATCCACGCGCACGGTGGGCCCGAACTCCTCCGCGTCGAGGAGATCCCCGTGCCGAAGCCGGGCTCCGGCCAGGCGCTGGTCAAGGTCCTCGGCGTGTCGCTCAACCACCTGGATCTCTGGGTGCGGCGCGGCATGCCGGGCTTCGCGGTCGCGTTCCCGCGCATCCTCGGCTGCGACGGCACCGGCGAGGTCGTCGCGCTCGGGAGCGGCGTCACGAGCGTGAAGGTGGGGGACAAGGTCGTGATCGAGCCCGGCTACAGCTCGGGCAAGTCCCCAGAGGACAAGGCCGGGAGCGACCACCTCGCGCCCGACTACTCGATCCGTGGCGAGCACTCGGACGGGATCGCGTGCGAGTACGCGGCCGTGGATGCGCGCTACCTCCTGCCGCTGCCGAAGGGCCTCGATCCCGTGCAAGCCGCGGCCGTGCCGCTCGTGTTCATCACCGCCTGGGGGTTGGTGGTCTCGCGCGCACGCGTGCAGTCCGGCGAGACCGTGCTCGTGCTCGGCGGCGCGAGCGGCGTCGGCTCGGCCGCGATCCAGCTCGCCCGACAGCGTGGCGCGCGCGTCTTCGCCACGGCCGGCAGCGCGGACAAGCAGCGTCTCTGTCGCGAGCTCGGGGCCGAGGCCGTGCTGGACCACCGCGACCCGGACTGGGGCAAGGAGTTCAAGAAGCACAGCGGCGGCAAGGGCGCCGACGTGGTCGTCGAGCACGTCGGGCCGGCCACCTGGAAGACCTCGATGGCGGTGCTCGCGCGCAACGGGCGCTTGGTGACTTGCGGCGGCACGACCGGGGCGATCGTCGAGCTTGCGTTGCCGCACCTCTTCATCAAGAACCAGTCGGTGCTGGGCTCGACCATGGGGCCGCGCTCGGCCTACCCGGAGATCTTTGCGCTGCTCGCGCAGGGCGTCCTGCGACCCGTGGTGGACCGCGTGCTGCCGCTGTCGAAGGTGCGCGAGGCCCACGAGCTGCTCGAAAATCGCGGCGTGGTCGGCAAGATCGTGCTCGTGCCCGCAGCCCTCGAGCCCGCCAGCCTCCGGCCCGGAAACACGGGGCGTCCATGAGAACGGCGGAGTCGGTCACGCGCGCGGCGGTGCTGGGCTCGGGCACGATGGGGCACGGGATCGCGCAGGCGCTCGCCATGGCAGGCATCCGGACACGCGTGTACGACGTGCAGGAGGCGGCGCTGGCAGAGGCGCGTGCGCGGGTGCGCGCGAACCTCGAGCAGGGCGTCGAGAAGGGCAAGGTCAGCGCGGGCGCGCGCGACGCGGCTCTGGCGGCGCTCGAGTTCACGACCGATCTCGCGCGGGCGACCGACGGCGCGGAGGTCGTGATCGAGGCCGTGCCCGAGAAGCTCGAGCTCAAGCGCACGTTGTTCGCGGAGCTCGGGCGCCTGCCGTCCGAGGTGCTGCTGGCCACGAACACTTCCTCGCTCTCGATCACGAAGATCGCCGCGGCCGCCGCGCACCAGGAGCGCGTGGTCGGCATGCACTTCTTCAATCCGGTGCACATCATGAAGCTGGTCGAGGTCGTGCGCGCCGAGCACAGCGCGCGTCCCGCCGTCGAGCTGGCCCTCGCGCTGGCCGTGCGCCTCGGCAAGGATCCGATCGAGGTTGCCGATGCGCCGGGCTTCGCCTCCTCGCGCCTCGGGATCGCGATCGGGCTCGAGGCCATCCGCATGCTCGAGGCGGGCGTGGCTGCGCCGGCCGACATCGACAAGGCCATGACGCTCGGCTACGGCTTCCCGATGGGGCCGCTGCGCCTGACCGACCTGGTCGGGCTCGACGTGCGCCTCTCGATCGCCGAGTACCTGGCGCAGGAGCTGGGGACTCGCTTCACGCCGCCGCAGCTCTTGCGCGACAAGGTCGCGCGCGGCGAGCTCGGCAAGAAGAGCGGGCACGGCTTCTACGAGTGGACATGAGAGGGCAACGATGACGGACACGGATTGGGGCGACGAGGGCGGCCAGGCGCGGCCCAAGAAAAAGCGCATCCCCACCTGGGCGTGGTGGACGTGCGGCGGCGGGTGTCTGCTCGTGACGCTCGTCTCTGCAAGCGTGGCCGTGTTCGCCGTGCGCCTCTACCGCGAGGGCAGGGATCCGGAGCGGCAGTGGCCGCGTCTCGGCGAAGTGCTGGCTTTCGAGGAACGCCCGGCTGGGATCGAGCTCAAGTTCGGCGCGAGCGTCGGGGCCAGTCAGTTCCACTTGTTCGATCGGGAGAAGAACCTGCGCGCCACGCTGGTCGAGTACCCCTCCACGGCTGCGGCCGACTACAAGCGGATCATGGACCCGGACTTCTCCTTGCCGATGGGATTTGGAGCGCCGGTCGATCCGGAGCGCGGCACGCTCGTGATCCAGGGGCGCGAGGTCCCGAGCCTGCGCTTCACGCGCATCAAGCCCGAACCCGAGGGCCAAGGCTTCGGCCCCGGCGTGCGCCTGGACCTCACGGGGAAGCGCGCGAAGCCACGCACGCTCGAGCTGCGCCGTCCCGGTCCGGGACGGATCGAGGACGCGGAGGTCGAGGCTTTCCTCCTGCCGTTCGAGGTGTGGAAGGAATGAGCTCGGCGCAGGCCACCGATCTTCCGGCGGGCGCGGGCCCGGGGCGCGTGCTCGGCACCTTACTGGTCCTCGCGCTGTTCCTCGGTGGGCTCTTCTGGATCGGGAAGGGGCTGTTCGTCTCCGGAGTAGATGGCGCGGCCAAGCAGCGCGAGTACTTCGGCGAGCGGGCTCTGCCCTTCGGCCTCGCGCTCGACTCGGCCGTGCGCCTGCCGGGCGGAGACGCGCTGGTGCGCTTCGCGCGCGCGGGCGGGGACTCGGGCCCGACGGACGCGATCTTCCTCGAACTCGAGAGTCGCGGCGCGGCCGAGGCCATGCTGCGCGCCTCCATCGAGGACGGCCCGGCCGGCGCGGCCATGCGCCTGAAGGAATGGGAGCGGGACAAGGCCTTCGGCTGGCACATGACGAAGAAGCGCGGCGACATCCAGTGGGGCGAGTGGAGCTCGAAGCTCCTGATCGAGCGCAGCTACGCCAAGGGGGGTGGCTGGAAAGAGGAGGCGCGCGTGAACCTCTCCGCGCCGACGCGCGCGCTGGTGCTCCTGACGCACTGGCCGGCCGAGACACCGGTGGACGAGCAGGCCTTGCGCGAGCTGCTCGCGGCCGTGGTGCTGGCGCCTCCGGGCGCGTGAGGACGAGCACGGAGTCGGAGCACAGCTCGACGAGGTCGCACCGTTCTCCAGGGCTGCGGCCATTGGATCGTTGGGAAGTTACTCCGACCCCGTACTCGTCGGCCCGCGCCTGGCCGCGCGGTTCACGCTGTTCGCCCGCCGGCGAGGGCGCGCGCGCGGCGCCAGGAGAGCCGCAGGGCATCCTCGAGCGCCCAGCCGACCAGCGCGGCTCCGAGCAGGTAGAAGCCCAGGTGCCACAAGAGCGGGTTGACGCCCGTGTGGATGAACGAGTGCGCTTTGAACAGTACCAGCCACGCCAGCACGCCGGCGAACGTCACGGCGATCCCCGCGGCGAGGCCGAGGATCCGCCCGCGGTCCTCCGGCGGCAACCAGCGGGCGCGCAGGGAGAACCACGCCCCCGCCGCCAGGACGCAGGCGATCAGCTCGGTCTGGCTGCGCGCGAGCAGCCAGCGCAGCGCCCCCGTTTTATGCTTGGCTCCACGGTCGAAGGCATCCTCGAAGTAGAAGCGCACGACCTCGCCCGTGTTGGCCCGCAGGGAGTTCGCGTAGGCCGGCGGCATCCGGCTCGGATCCCCGTGCGCGCGGCGGGCGACTGCGAACTGCATGTGCTTCTGCAGGTTGGCGAAGGAGCCCGTGGTGTGTGCGATCTGCAGCGCCAGGACCGCGAGGCTCAGCGCCAGGGCGAGCACGCTCGCGCCCGTGACCACGAGCGTGCGCGTCAGGAACACGCGCAGGCCGACGGCGTCGCGCAGCGAGCAGTAGAGGATCGGCACGGCCGCGATCGCCACCGTCTCCGTCACGAACTCGTAGCCGCACAGGAAGCGCGCGAGGAAGCCCAGGCAGGTCGCGCCCGCGAGCCAACGCCCCTCCCTCCGGCGCCTGCCCCTGGGCCACAGGACCAGCCCGATCGCGAGCGCCGGGACCCAGAACAGCCACAGCGACAGGTACAGGTTGCGCCCGAAGACGGTCAGCCAGGGCGAGGCCAGCACCGCGGCGAAGGAGAGCAGCGCCGCGCAGGTCCCGAGCTCGCGCTGGACGAGCACCACCAGGCCCGCATACAGCGCGCCGACGAGCGCCGCCGTCAGGCTGAAGAAGAGCGCAAGGCGAGTGGACGGCGCGAGGAATCCCAGCCCACGATCCAGCACTACGAAGGCGCTGCCCTGCAGGCCGCTGTGGGTGAAGTAGGGGCCGTAGGAACGGAAGTCGGACTGCTCGAGATAGGTGCGCGTCTGCGCGGCCGCGTCGTAGGCTCGCCACAGCACGTCCGTGTCGAAGGTCACGACCTCTGGCCCGTCCCCCGTGAAGCCGAGCAAGCCGCCCCAAGCGAAGAAGCCCAGCGCGCGCGCCACCGCCAGGCGCCCGATCACGAGCGCCTCGGTGTCCTTCATCGCCGTGTCGAAGAAGACCGGACGCGCCGAGTGCCAGACGTTCCAGCGCAGGCCGGCGAAGAGCGCGGCGAAGGCCAGGACCCCGAGGACCAGCGAGCGAGCGACGGGGCGTGGCCTCATCGTCGTCGATTCTAGCAGCCCGTTGAAAAAGTCCCTGCTACGGCAAAGCGCGCTTCGACGATGCGTCGTCACGCTCGACGTCCTGTACCAAGCCAGGCCGTGCTCAGCGGCCAGAAAGGCCGCTTCCGCCGTCTCTCCGCCCGAGTTCCTAGCCTCGTCGAAGCGCGCTTTGCCTCGCGACGGGACTTTTTCAACAGATGGGATGCTAGGTGCCGCGAGCGACGAGCGCTGCCTCGGAAGTCCGAAACGCGAGCCGGCCAGCGCTGTGCGGACGGCCTGTCTCGCGGCGGCTCGAAAAAGGAGTACGGAGTCAGAGACACTTCTCAACGCTCCGGCTCGAGCCTGTGCGTCTTCTCGTGCGACGACCGGAGCGTTTGAGAAGTTGCTCTGAGAGCGCGCCCTAAAAACCGCTACTGCGGCTTCGCGGGCGGGGCGGATGCTTCGTCAGGCTCGGCGAGACGTGCTCGGCGGCCACAGAGGCCGCCTGCGCCGCCTCGCTTCGCCTTCCTCGCCTCCGCGCCGCCCGCTTCGCCTCGC
>JABFRZ010000688.1 GCA_013140785.1 Planctomycetota bacterium
CGCCCAGCCCGCCCAGCGCAACCCTCACGCCCGACGTGCTCCTCGCGCAGCTCCGCTGGCGCTACGCGACCAAGCGCTTCGATCCGAGCTTCAAGATCGAGGCCGCGACGTGGAGCGCGCTCGAGCAAGCGCTCCTGCTGGCGCCGTCCTCCTACGGCCTGCAGCCGTGGCGCTTCGTGGTGGTCACCGACCCGGCCGTGCGCGCCAAGCTGCGCGCGGCCTCGTGGAACCAGGCGCAGATCGTCGAGGCCTCGCACCTGGTCGTGTTCGCGATCAAGAAGGGCCTGAACGCGGCTGACGTGCGCCGCTACGTCGAGCGCACGGCCGAGGTGCGCGGCGTCCCGCGCGAGTCGCTGGCCGGGGCCGAGCAGATGATGACCACGCACGTCGAGCGCCCGCAGCCCTTCGACATCGACGAGTGGTCGCGGCGCCAGCTCTACCTCGCGCTCGGGATGTTCCTCACGAGCGCCGCGCTGCTCGGCATCGACGCCTGCCCGATGGAAGGCATCGAGCCGCCGAAGTACGACGAGATCCTGGGCCTCACCCGAGAGGGCTGCGCCGCCGTGTGCGTGGCCACCGCCGGCCGCCGCGCGAGCGACGACAAGTACGCGACCCTCGCCAAGGTGCGCTTCGACGCGCGCGAGGTGATCCGGCGCGTCTGAGCCACGACTCGGATCCCTTTCTGCCTCTGTGGTCGGTTTTCGAGTCAGCCAACAGAGACACGGGTGACGCAGGACATCACGGATCTCAGCGCGGCGGCAGGAATTCCTCGACCCTCTCGAGCAGGAGTTCCGCCAGCTTCAGATGGCCACGCGAGCTCAAGTGGTGGTCACGGCGCCAGTAGGCCGGTTCCTTCTCCGAGCGGAGCGTCGGGGTCGCGTCCAGGCACGCCACTCCGCGGCCTTTGAGGCGGGCGATCAGCTCTCCGGCGAGGCGCTCGTTCATGCCCATCTCCTCGGCCGTGAGGCCGAGGTGCTCGGCCAGCCGGGCGAACTCGGCGCGTTGCTCCGTGAGATCGACGTCGTACTTCGTCGGCAGCACGACGACCAGCAGGCGGATGCCGCGCTCGGAACAGAGGTCCTGGATGTCCGCGAACGAACCTTCGACCGCGTCCAGCGCGCGCGCGGCCTCGACGGGAAAGCGCTTGAAGCGGTAGGCCTGGTTCACGCCTTGCCAGCAAGGCGTCGGCCAGGCCGCCTCGGCCTCGCGCAACGGCGCGTAGTACGCCTCGTCCGGCTGCGGCTCCCCGGGCAGGCCCTGGAGGTACGCAACCCTGAGGTCGTCCATGAAGTCGTTGCCGGAGAAGAGCGTGGCGATGAACAAGTCGGGCGCGAGATCGAGGTGCTTGCGGAGCATCCCGAGGTAACAGTGCGGGCCGGTGTAGCCGACTCCAGCGTTCAGTACCTCGGCCTGAGCCCGCCCGGCCGCGCGCAGGAAGCGTTCGAGCACGTTCGGGAACGACTCCTCGTTCGAGACGACGCCCTCCGTGTGTGAGTCGCCGGAAACGAGGATGCGCAGGCCGCGCTTCTCTACGGCCGTCTCCGCATCCTCATTGAAGCCGCGGCCGTTCGTCGCCCTGCGGATTCGGCCTTCGGGGTGTTCCGGCCAAGCGAAGCTCCATGTCTGGCCCGGCCGCATCGCGATGACTGCAAGCGGGTCGTAGCACTTCATCTCATCCGGGAGGAGTTCCTTGTACGCGTGCAGGAACGCCTCATCGTGCTGGAAGGCGAGCTGAGCGGCGCCCGGAGCAGGAGCGCCGCCCTTGGAGCATGCGGACAAGAGGAGAACCAGGAGGAGTGCGCGGGCAACCATGGACCAAGGGCTCAGGCTACAGACTCGAGCTCCGACCCTCCCTCGATTCGGTGGACGGCCCCACCCGCAGGCGGCACGATGAACCCGCACTGCACCCGGGGAAGTGCGGGGAAGTGGCGAAACCGGAAGACGCATCGGACTTAAAATCCGAAGGGCGCAAGCCCGTGGGGGTTCGAGTCCCCCCTTCCCCACCAACGTTCATGGGGCCGCCAAGGCCGATTCCGGACTCTCGAGCGCCGAGTGTCCCGAGAAGCCGGCGGAGGCGGTGTCCGTTCCCGTGTCCGTTTCGGCGTCGTTCCCGGGTGCCGAACCGTCCGCCGCTGCGAGCGTGTTTCCCGTCTCCAACGACCCCCGTCTGCGCGCGTTGGTCTCCGCGTGGGACGGACTACCCGAGGAGCTCCGCGCCGCCGTGCTTCGCGTCGCCGGGGTGACGCCATGAGCGGGCGCTGGTCGCCCGCGCGGCTTCCGATGTGCCGGGGATGGTCCACGCGCGACCGAGAGCGCCCCGACGTCAAGACCTACAGACGTTGCAGCGGGGCACCGGCGCGGGCGTAACACAACGGCATGGCTTGGGAACGACGGAAGCGGGGCGGCCTCTACTACACGCGGTCCAAGCGCCTCGGTGGCCGGGTCGTGCGCCAGTACCTCGGGCGTGGCGCCCTGGCCGACGCCGTGGCCCACTTGGATGCCGTCGCCCGAGCCGCTCGCCGAGCCGAGAAGGATCAATGGGCGGTGCAACGCGAATCCCATGTGGCCGCGCGAGCTTCGCTCCTTGCCGTCAGGAATCAGCTCGACGCCCTGACATCCAGCGCCCTCTCCGAAGCCGGCTACCACGAGCACCGAGGCCAATGGCGAAGAAGAAGACAATCCGAACGGTGATCGCCCCGCCTGATACGACCCCTCAGGAGTTCGATCTCCTGCGTCGTGCTGCTGCCAACCAGGAGGACACGAGGCAGGCCGTCCGCAAGCTGCTTGCACGCCGACCAGCCCTGGTAGCCGCGGTCTCGACCACCGCGTCCGAGCTCGAGGATGCCCTCATCGACCGGGCTGGAGGCCAGGGAGTGCTCGCCCACGAATCCATGCGAGCAGAGCTCGAGCAGATGCGTGCCTCGCTGCGGCTCCCCGACGACGGAGCCCTCGAAGAGCTCTTGATCTCCCAGGTCGTCCTGTGCTGGCTGAACCTGTTGACCGCCGAGCGCCGGCGCACCGAGCGGTGGAGCGACGGGATCTCCTACGAGTCTGGGGACTTCTGGGACCGGCACGTGGCACGGCTGCGCACCGACTACCTGCGCGCGATCCGTTCCCTTGCTTCCGTCAGGCGAATCCTCTTCCCCGTGCTCCAGGTCAACATCGCGGACCAGCAGGTGAACCAGGTACGAAGATAGGCGCGCTCGCCGCGTGGCTAGATCGACGTCCTGAGGAGTTCGCGGACGGCGCCGTGCTTGGCCAAGGGATCGCTGCGCACGTGCGGAAGCATGGAGAGTTCGAACTTGTCGAAACAGTCGAGCACGAGCGCGGCCTCGGCCAGCCTTCGCATGAGCAGGAGCTCACTAATGAGGGCTCCAGGCGGGTCCCGTTGTCGAAGCGGCCCCAGCTCGGAGAGCAGGCGTGCCCTCGCCGGTTCTGTCAGGAGTGGACAGCGCCGGATGTCCTCCTCGAGGTCTTTCATGGCCGCCCTCGCGATACCGTCCGTGCACAGACAGTCAGGGATATTGCCCTCCTTCCACAGGTTCTTGCGTGCCGAATCCAGGTCCGAAGCCATGCGTGCGGCCGCCGACTTCGGCAGTGTCGGGTGCTTCTCCATCTTGGAACAGAGTTCATCGAGCGCCGACTTGCCGTCACTGTGGGCACCCACGCCGAAGGCACCCATGGCCCACGCCGCCAGTCCGATGAGATCGTCTTCTGCGATGGGAGACATTGGAGAGCCGTCGAGGAGCCCCTACAGATCGCTACGGCGGGCCTTGGATGGATGCCCCGGAAAGCCATAGCGCCGCGGCAGCGATTGCACCTCCAAGCTGATCAGCAAAGCCTCCCTGCGCCTTGGCCTCATCGCTCCTGTTCGCCCAAGTGCTGACGATCCCAAGGATCGTCATGGCACCGGCGAGACGAGACACGCTTGCATCCGCAATCCATCGCGAGGCAATCCAGTGCACGCCAAGTACGGCAGATGCTGAACAGAGAGCCCCTTGAAGCATGTGGAATAGCTGCCTGTTACTTCCTCCTGTCTTCATGTACAGCGCTGCTGTGATCAGGCCAAGCGGTACGGCTGTCAGAACGCGAACGAAGAATAGAGCCACCCAAGTCCCGAGTGCGAGCAAGAGCTGCATCAGATTCAGCGGTCCTTGAAGCAGGCCCGCTACTCTTCGACGCGAACGCGGTACCCGATCAGCGCACGGGCGTGTTCTTGCCGCGGCGTAGGGTCAACTCCAGGGTGTTCAGCGAAGACGTAGGAGCCTTCGTCCAAGAACGCGATTGGGACACCACTCTGGAAGTACAGGAGGCCAGTTGTGTCGCCGGCGCCATAGGTCAGTAGCTTCTCCGCGAAAGTCTGATCGATGGCAGGGAGCTTGAAGGCGCTAGCGATAGAGATCGAGCTCAGGCCCTTCGCAGAAGGATTCTGGCCGAGAACTACCAGACGCTCGCCGGGGGCGACCTGAACAACGTCACCCGCCAACGCCAGCCCGGCGTAGTTCACGACCGAGAAGTACTCCAGCTTCGTCACCGGGACGGGCGGCTGAAATCCGTCGCAACACCTGAACGGCTGGATCGCGATTGGCTTGGTGGCTGACTGAGCCCCAGCGGCCAGAAGTGCCAGCCCCGTCAAGGCTGCGCCGAGGAGTGTCGAGACTGGATGCAGGTGGATGGGCTTCATGGTGATCCGAGGATCGACGGCCCTCCGAATTCCCTTGAGCCGATCGAATCACGCCACGATCATGCATCGGGCAGCCGGTCGGCCACCGGCTGAACGGCTGGGCGCGGTTGCGGGCTCCTGACTTGTTCGCTCGCGATCGCGCCTGGCCGGCCCTGCGAACAGGTCATGGACGATACGCACTTCTTCTGGTGCAGGGCATGGCCCTGGTTTCGACCGGAGTTTCCGTTCGAGCAGTTCGACGAGCTCGACGAGCCCGCATTCTCTGCCGCCCTCAGTGCCGCCGCGTTGCGGTGGATCGAAGAACATCCCGGTGAGCTCCCGCAGGACAGGCAACAGCAGGCGAACGTGTTTGGAGCGGTCGCGGTGCGGGCTGGATGGGCGGATAGACCACAGGTCTTCGAGAGCTTGATCGCGCCGCGGTTTTCGCCAACGAAACGCATCATCTTTCACGCGGTCGAGGGCGCCGAGCTGGGAAAGAATGTCCTGGCTGTCCTCCGAGGGAGAGTGAACGCGGTGTATCTGGCTGAACTCAGCATGCCGGCACCGGGTAGGGGGAGGTTTGTCAGGTGCCTAGCGCCCCTGCGATACGGCACGATTGCCGCGGGAAAGATCGACGACATCAGCAGAGTTCTTGTCGCTCGTTCCTTGGATGACTTCCGAACAAGTCGCAGCCCTGCCTGGGCCGTCGATATCGCCAAGGAAGCCTCTGCGATTGAGAAGCACTTTGGGGCCGTTCCACCACTCGCTCCGCTCTCCACGGACTTGCCGCTCGCGCTGGGCGAGTTGGGCGCGCCTCGCGTCCCCGCGGAACAAGGCGAGCGGGTCGTCGAGCACAGCAGCAACGATGGTCGGAAGGGTCCTGAGGCGGGAGTCCCGGAGGCCATCTCGACGGGTGAACAGAGCAAGTTGCGGGGTGAGGCTCTCGACGTGGCGGCGGCGGCGCTGCTCCGAAAGAACCCCTCGTGGACGCGCGCGCGAATCGCGAAGGAGCTGAGAGTCCCGCGCCAGCGTCTCTACGACGCGGGGAAGCTGCCGACGCTGGAGCTTGTGGAGCAGCACCTGAGCGCCGAGAAAGCCGAACGCGCGCAGCGGCTCTCCAAGCACAACGTTGAACGTCGCGACCTGCTCGGAACCGACACGGACTGCGCGGACAAGTAGACGGACAGTCAACCTCGACAGTCCGGCCTTGGCGTGGCCGAGAACGCTGTCCGTGAGCTGTGCGCGCCGGACAACGACGGACAAGAGGGGCGCCCTTCATGGACGCCACTACTTCCCGGAACAAACCCTGGCCGGCGCGGCCCGATGACTTGCCGCCGGCGCTGCGCGACGCCCCCGCATGGTGGGTCGCACGCTTGGAGCGCGCTCTCGAGGAGCGCGACTATTCGGCGGCCTCCATCGCCGACCGTGAGCTTCGCCGATTGGGCTGGACCGTGACGCCGAGCACGCGCGCTTCGCGCGAGGAGCCCTGCCATGAGATCCAGAAGTAGCGCGCGCCGCCCCGGGCAGGCACCCGAGACGGCGCGACATTCCGAGGAAGCAACGAGTGTAGCACCGGCCCGTGCCAGATGGACCTCCGCCGCACCGGATCGCGGCGCTTCAACGCGCGCCGACGTGCTCCTTGCTCGAGCCCGAGACGCCGCACGCATCTGCGGTATCGCCGAGCGTACTTGGCGCAGATCGGCGGCCGCTGGCCGTGTTCCGGCTCCGGTGCGCATCGGCGGTGCAGTGCTCTGGCGTATCGCCGAGTTGCGCGCATGGGTCGAAGCCGGCTCGCCGTCGCGCGACCGCTGGGAAGCGCTACGCGCGGCGAAGGCGCGGACGCCATGAGCTCTCCGAGCGCTTGGCGCACTGTGCGCAAGGGCGATCCCTGTCCGCTCTGCGGGGCCGAAGATTGGTGCAGCGTGGCTCCCGACGGAGGTGCCGTCTTGTGCGGTCGAACCGAGCCCGGCTCCGCGCCGGCGGGCTGGCGATTCCGGCGCGCTGCGAAGGACGGGCGGCCCACCTTCCAGCGCGAGCGCGAGCGACGTGGGGCGACATCCTCGCAGAACGGCCGCGTGCGACAGGCGCCGTGGCGCGC
>JABFRZ010000414.1 GCA_013140785.1 Planctomycetota bacterium
GCGCTCGACCTGGTGCACTGGAGCGGCAAGTTCGCGCGCCGCGACATCGGTCTGCCGCGCAGCGCGCGCCCGAGCGGCACGGACACCCAGGCCGGCCTCGAATCGTTCGGGGTCTTCACGAGCGGGGCGCGCGAGCGCGACGACTGCCCGCTGTAGCGGCTGGAGCTGCCGCGGGCGGGCCGCGATCGCCCCTGGCCGCGGCGCGCGCTATCCTTCCCGCCGGCAGCGTGTTGGCCCGCCTCACAGCGCGCCGGCGCCGCGCAGCCGCCCCGGTGAACCAGGCCAAGATCCAGCACGCCTTCGAGGAGTTCCTGAAGACGCGCGCGCTCAAGCTGACGCCCCAGCGCCGGCGCATCTTCGCGCGCGTCTTCGCCACGCACGAGCACTTCTCGGCCGAGACCCTGTACGGCTGGATGCGGGCCGAGGAAGGCTCGCGTGTTTCGCGCGCGACCGTCTACCGCACGCTGTCGCTGCTGGTGGAGGGCAACTTCATGGAGACGCTCGACCCGGGCACGGGCGAGCTCCTGTACGAGCACGTGCTCGGCCACCGCCATCACGATCATCTGGTGTGCACCGCCTGTGGGCGCATCGAGGAGTTCACCGACGAGCGCATCGAGGCCTTCCAGCGCGAGGTCGCGCTGCGCAAGGGCTTCACGCTGCAGTACCACAATCTGCGCCTGTTCGGGAGCTGCGCGAGCTGCACCCGGAAGCGCGCGCGACGCCCGCTGGGCAAGGCCAACGCGTGAAGCACGGCGCGCGCGCCGCGCTCGGGACCGCCGCACTCCTGCTCGCCGCCGCGAGCTGTGGCCAAGAGGACACGCCGGTCTGGATCGACCTCGCGCGCGTGGAGATCGGCGGGGCCGCGCTGCGCGCAGAGATCGGGCCCGGCCTGCGGGTCGAGCGCGAACAAAACGACCTGTGGCTGGTGGGGGAGATCACGCGCGGCGCCTGGCTCGCCGGCCCGCAGGCGGGACGGTTCTCGGCTCCACTGCCGGTCTACCACGTGGGTTCGCCGAGCGCGGGCGGTGCCGTGTATCGGCTGCGCGCCGGCGCGCGTGACTTCGGGTTCGAGAGTGATCCGCAGCGCTTCGGAAGCGAACCCGGGCGCTTCACCACCGAGCTCACCAAGCTGAAGCTCGCGTTGGAGAGCGGCGAGGAGCTGCCCGAGCGCAGCGAGCTGTGGGCCTGCCTCGCCTTCGAAAGCACGGCTTCCGGCACACGCCGCATCGGCGGCCGGCGTCTCAGCGGCAGTGGCGTGTGGGTCCCGGCCGGACACCCGCGCACCTTGGAGCTAGAGATTCCGCCGGGCTCGCGCCTGCGCTTCGGGACGGCCGTGGAGCCCCTCATCGCTGCGCGCGAGGCGCGCGCGGCGCCGCACACATTTCGCGTGCGCCTCGACGGTGCGGTGATCTTCGAGGAGCGCGTGCAAGTCGATGCGATGCTGGGCGAGGCCCTCGCGTGGCATGCCGTCCTGCTGCCGAGCGGCGGAGTGCGCCGCGCACGCCTCGAGTTCGAGGTCGAGGGCCCGCTGGCCTTGACCTCGTTCCTGGCGCCACGCATCGGCCCGGGAGACTTCGGCCGTTACGGCGCGCGGCCGTTCGAGACTGCCAGCGCGACCGGCGCGAAGCGCGACCTCGTGGTCTTCCTGGCCGATACCTTCCGCGCCGACAACCTGGCGGCCTACGGGAACTCACTCGGCCTCACGCCCGCGATCGACCGCTTCGCGGCCGAGTCGCGCACCTTCGCGCGCGCCTGGTCCGTCAGCACGCACACCCTGCCCGCCCACTCGGCGATGTTCTCGGGCGTATACCCGCGCCAGAACGGGCTGGCGGGCTTCACCAACGCCTTGCCCGGCGCGGTCGTGACGCTGGCCGAGTTGCTGGCGGCGCACGGCTACCGCTGCGGGCTGGTCAGCGACGGCGTGATCGTGTCGAGCAGCCACGGTCTCGACCAGGGCTTCGAGAGCTTCGACGAACGCAAGGAAGTGGACACGCTCGCGCGAGTGCGTGCCTTCTTGGGGGCCGATGACGGTCGGCCGATCTTCCTCTTCGTGCAGAGCTATCGCGTGCACGCACCCTACGCGGTGGAGGCGGCGACGCGCGCGCGCTGGCAGGAGGTGTTGCGCCTCGACGCGAGCTTCGACGAGGTGTTCGCGACGCCCTTGATCCAGGCGGTCGTGGAGAGCGCGCCCGCCCGCGAGGCGCCGCCCGAGGACGAGCCCGACCAAGAACTCGTGCGGCGGCTCTTCGATCTCTACCGCGCCAAGGTTTCCGAGCTCGACGGTCTCTTCGCGCGCTTCCGCGTCGAACTCGAGGCGCGCGGGCTGTTCGAGCACGCCACCCTGCTCTTCACCAGCGACCACGGCGAAGCCTTCTTCGAGCACGGGCGCCCATTCCACACCGGGCGCGTGTACGAGGAGGAGCTACGCGTGCCCATGCTCCTGCACGGGCCGGGCATCGCGCCTGGACGCGTCCAGCAGCCCGTTTCGCTGATCGACTTCGCCCCGACCCTGGCCGAGCTGGCGGGCCTCGCGCGCCCGGCGCATTGGCGCGGGGGCTCGTTGCTCGCGCCCGCCGAGCAGCGCGTGCTCTACGCCTTCCAGGCGCGCGACAAGGACCGCCCGACCATGGCCGTGATCGACGGCACGCGCAAGGTGATCGGCTACGAGGACCTCGAAGCGCTGCGCGCGGGCAGTCTGCACGCCGCTTTCGACCTGGGCGCGGATCCCGGCGAGCAGACGAGCCTGCACGGGCGCGAAGCTTGGCCAGCCGAGCTGCTGCGCGCGCATCGCGCGGCGCTGGAGGAGATGCTCACGCCCCTGGTCACGCCAGAGTGGATCGACTCGACGCCCGACAAGCGACGCGAGCTCGAGGCCGTTGGCTACGGGGGCGACGGCCGCTGAAGCGGTCCGAGCCTGGGCTGCGCCCGCCGCTAACCGCCCTCGGCCGCGGTCGCGGTGGGCCGCTCGAACAGCGCCGCGCGCAGGAACTCGCGGTTCATGCGCGCGATGTTCTCGACCGAGATGCCCTTCGGGCAAGCGGCCATGCACTCGAAGTGGTTGGTGCAGTTGCCGAAGCCCTCGGCGTCCATGGCGTGCACCATGGAGAGCGCGCGGCGCTCACGTTCGGGCGCGCCCTGGGGAAGCTGCGCCAGGTGCGCGACCTTGGCCGCCACGAACAGCATCGCCGAGGCGTTGGGGCAAGCGGCCACGCACGCGCCGCAACCGATGCACGCGGCCGCGTCCATGGCGCGATCGGCCTCCGGCTTCGGCACCAGGATCGCATTCGCATCCTGCGCCGCGCCGGCGTGAGTCGCGACGAAACCGCCCGCCGCCATGATGCGGTCGAAGGCACTGCGATCGACCACCAGGTCCTTGACCACCGGGAAGGCGTTCGCGCGCCAGGGCTCGACGTGGATCGTGTCGCCGTCCGAGTAGCGGCGCATGTGCAGCTGGCAGACGGTGGTCAGGGCCTCGGGACCGTGCGCCTGGCCGTCGATAACAAGCGAGCACGCGCCGCAAATGCCCTCGCGGCAGTCGTGGTCGAAGGCCACCGGATCATCGCCCTCGGCGATCAGGCGCTCGTTCAGGACGTCGAGCATCTCGAGGAAAGACATGTCGGGCGACACGTCGGCCAGGCGGTACGTCTCCATGCGACCGCGTCGGTCGGGGCCTTCCTGACGCCACACCTTGAGCGTGATCCGCATGGAATCGGCGGCGTCGTGCCCAGCGGCAGCGCTCATTGGTAGCTCCTCTGGCTGGGCTTCACGTACTCGAAGGTGAGCGGCTCCTTGTGCAGGGCCGCGGGCTGGCCGTCCCCACGGTGTTCCCAGGCGGCGGCGAACGAGAAGTGCTCGTCGTCGCGGCGCGCCTCGCCGTCGTCGGTCTGGCTCTCCTCGCGGAAGTGCCCGCCGCAGGACTCCGTGCGCTGCGTGGCGTCGTCGATCATCAGCTCCGCGAACTCCAGGAAGTCGGCCACGCGCCCGGCGTGCTCCAGGTTCTGGTTCAGGCGCGCGCCGTCGGCGGGCACGCGCACGTTCTCCCAGAACTCGGCGCGCAGCGCGCGCACGTGCGTCTTGGCCTTGGCGAGCCCGGCCGCGTTGCGGGCCATGCCGCACAGGTCCCACATGGTCCTGCCCAGCTCGCGGTGGAAACTGTCCACCGTGCGCGCGCCGCCCACGGCGAGGATGCGCTCGGTGCGCGCGCGCGCGGCCTGCTCGCTCGCGACGAACTCCTTCTGGTCGGCCGAGACGGGCGCGAGCTTGCGCCCCGCGAAGTGTCCGCCGAGCGTGTACGGCACGATGAAAAAGCCGTCGGCCAGGCCCTGCATCAGCGCGCTCGCGCCCAGGCGGTTCGCGCCGTGGTCGGAGAAGTTGGCCTCGCCCAGCACGAACAGCCCGGGCAGCGTGGACTCCAGGTTGTAGTCCACCCACAGGCCGCCCATCGTGTAGTGCACGGCCGGATAGATCCGCATCGGCACCTGATAGGGGTCTTCGGCCGTGATCTTCGCGTACATCTGCAGGAGGTTGCCGTACTTCTCGCGGATCGCCGCGCTGCCGTCGCGCCGCAGCGCGTCGCGGAAGTCGAGGTACACGGCCAGCTTGGTGCGGCCCACGCCGTAGCCTGCGTCGCAGCGCTCCTTGGCCGCGCGCGAGGCCACGTCGCGCGGCACCAAGTTGCCGAAGCTCGGGTAGCGGCGCTCGAGGAAGTAGTCGCGCTCTTCGTCGGGGATCGCGCTGGGCGGACGCGCGTCGTCCTTCTGCTTCGGCACCCACACGCGTCCGTCGTTGCGCAGACTCTCGCTCATCAGCGTGAGCTTGGACTGGTACGCGCCCGAGACCGGGATGCAGGTCGGGTGGATCTGCGTGAAGCACGGGTTCGCGAAGAAGGCGCCGCGCTTGTGCGCGCGCCAGGCCGCGGTGACGTTGCATGCCTTGGCGTTGGTCGAGAGGTAGAAGACGTTGCCGTATCCGCCCGTGCACAGGAGCACGGCGTCGCCGGCGTAGCGCTCGTAGGCGCCGCTCACGAGGTTGCGGCACACGACCCCGCGCGCGACGCCGTCCACCACGACCACGTCCAGCATCTCGCGCCGCGCGCACAGCTGCACGCGGCCGCTGCCCACGTGACGCATCAGCGCGCTGTAGGCGCCGAGCAGGAGCTGCTGGCCGGTCTGGCCGCGCGCGTAGAAGGTGCGGCTGACCTGCGCGCCGCCGAAGGAACGGTTGGCGAGCACGCCGCCGTACTCGCGCGCGAAGGGCACGCCCAACGCCACGCACTGGTCGATGATGTGGTTCGAGACCTGCGCCAGGCGGTACACGTTCGACTCGCGCGCGCGGAAGTCGCCACCCTTGACCGTGTCGTAGAACAGCCGGTAGATGCTGTCGCCGTCGTTCGGGTAGTTCTTGGCGGCGTTGATGCCGCCCTGGGCCGCGATCGAGTGCGCGCGGCGCGGGCTGTCCTGGATGCAGAAGACCGTCACGCGGTAGCCGAGTTCGGCCAGCGAGGCGGCGGCCGAGGCGCCGGCCAGGCCGGTTCCGACCACCAGCGCGTGGAACTTGCGCTTGTTGGCGGGGTTGACGAGCTTGAGATCGAAGCGGTGCTTGTCCCAGCGCTCCTCGATCGGGCCGCCCGGGCACTTCGCGTCGAGACGCGCGGTGGGGGGGCTCAGCGCGGCGCTCATGAGGGGTTCCCTTCGCTGGCGGAGAGCATGAAGTACAGCGGGATGGCGGCGAAGCCGGTCGCGAGCAGGAAGGCCACCACCATCCCGAGCTTGGCGAGCAGCGGGTTCCAGCCGGGGTGGTTCACGCCCAGCGACTGGAACGCGCTCCGAAATCCGTGGCTGAGGTGCACGCCAATCACGAGCGCCGCGCCGACGTAGGCGAGGGCGTGCCCGGGCTGAGCGAGGGTCTGTTTGACGAGCGCGGCCGGGTCCGCGAAAAAACGCGCGTCGAAGCGGAAGTCGAGCAGGTGCTTCACGAGGTACGCGAGGATCAGGGCGCCGCTGTAGAACATCGTGAGCGAGCCGGTCGTGCTGCCCCCGCGGCGCGCGCGCACGACGTAGCCCGACCGGCGGGCTTGCAGATTCTCGAGCGTCAGGCGAAACGCGAGATAGACGTGCGCGAGGAAGAGCAGCGCGAGCCCGAGCTCGGCGACCAGCAACAGCGGCCCGAAGCCCTGCAGGAAGGCCACGTACTCGTTGAAGGCGCGTCCGCTCGGGTCTTCGATCAGCTTGAGGTTCCCGTGCAGGTGCTCGACCAGGAAGCCGACGAGCAAGAAGCCCGTGAGCCCCATGACGATCTTCTTCCCAACCGAGGAAGCCAGGGCGTTTCCTATCCGGCTCATCTGTGCGCGTGGATTTCTGCCGAGTGCGGCTGGAGGACGGGGCGCAAGGGGGAGGAACCTAGCGCGCCGCGCTCCCACGGGCAATGCAGACCTCGCGCGGCGGGCCCGCGCGCGCGGCGAGCCCTTGGTGCGACTGGCGGACACAGCTATACCGTGCCCAGTCCGAGCCAGCCCAGATGTACTCGCACCACCCATGTCGTCCAAGAAGCCCGATCCAGCCGCGTCGCGCTGGCCGCACGCGACGCGCCTCTACCTCGTGCGACACGGGGAGGTAGACGCCGCCTGGCACGGCCGCATCTACGGCGCTCTCGACGTGCCGCTCTCGGAGCGGGGACGAAGCGAGGCCGCGCGCGCGGCTCGGACCCTGGCGGAGGTCGAGCTCGCCGCGGTGGTGTCCTCGGGCCTCGCGCGCAC
>JABFRZ010000133.1 GCA_013140785.1 Planctomycetota bacterium
CTGTTCGACCTCGCCCCGCTCGAGGTCGCCGCGCCGCGCGCGCCCGCGGGCTGCTACGCGCGGGTGGCGCTCAATCGGCCGGTGCAGCGCGAGTTCACCTACGCGCTCCCCGCTGGGCTCGCGCCGCGCGCGGCCGTGGGCGGACGCGTGGCGGTGCCGTTCGGCGCGCGCCGCTCGATCGGCGTGATCGTCGAGCTGGAGCGCGAGACCGACGTGCCCGCCGCGCGCCTGAAGGACGTGTTGGCCGTGCTCGACGACGAGCCCGTGGTCGGGAGCGAGCTGCTCGGGCTCACGCGCTGGATCGCAGAGCGCTACGCGTGCTCGTGGGGCGAGGCTCTGGCCGCGGTCCTGCCAGCGACGCTCAAGCGCGAGGGCGTGCGCCGGCGCGTGCCGCGCATCCGCGCCAAGCCCGGGATCGGCGCGCTCGAGCTGGAAGAGCTGCGCGCGCGTCACCCCGAGCAGCACCGTCTGCTGCGCACGTTGGTCGAGCTCGGCGGGTACAGTCCGCTGCGCGAGCTCCTGCGCTCGCTCAAGCTCTCCGAATCGCCCGCCATGTCGCTGCGCAAGCGCGGCTGGGTGGAGATCGAGTTCGTCGAGGAGCTGGCCGATCCGCTGGCGGGTTCGAGCAGCTCGAAGAAGCGCCCCGAAGTCCTCTCGTCGCCCCAGACCCACGCGCTCGCGCGCATCTGCGCGCGCCTGGACGAGCGCCGGAACGCGACCTTCCTGGTGCACGGCGTCACCGGCAGCGGCAAGACCGAGGTCTACCTGCGCGCGATCGAGCACGCCCTCTCCCAAGGTCGCGGCGCGATCGTGCTGGTACCCGAGATCGCGCTCACGCCCCAGACCGTCGGCTGGTTCCGCGCGCGCTTCGGCGAGGTGTGCGTGCTGCACAGCCGCATGAGCGACTTGCAGCGGCTGTCCGAGTGGAAACGGCTGCAGGCGAGCCTAGTACGCGTGGTGGTGGGCGCGCGCTCGGCCGTGTTCGCGCCCGTGCGCGAGCTGGGCGTGATCGTGGTGGACGAGGAGCACGAGCCGTCCTTCAAGCAGGAGAGCGTGCCGCGCTACCACGCGCGTGACGTGGCCATCGAGCGCGCGCGCCGCGCGGGCGCGGTGTGCCTGCTGGGCTCCGCCACTCCTGCGCTGGAGTCGTGGCACGCCGCGAAGAGCGGGGCCTACGAACTCCTGAACCTGCCCGAGCGGGTGGGCGGCGGCAAGCCGTGCACGGTGCAGGTGGTGGACATGCGCCTCGACGGCGAGCGCGCGCGCGCCTCGGCTTTGTTCTCGCGCCTGCTGCTGCACTTCCTGGGCGAGACGATTTTCCACCGCGAGCAAGCGATCCTGTTCCTCAACCGGCGCGGCTTCGTGCCGGTGCTCTATTGTCCCGGCTGCCAGACCACCCTCGCCTGCGGACACTGCTCGACCGCGCTCACCTTCCACCGCCGCATCGCGCGCCTGGTCTGCCACACGTGTTGCCGCGAGCGCGACGTGCCCGCGGCTTGTCCGACCTGCAGCCGGCCCAACCTGCGCCCGGTCGGCGTGGGCAGCGAGAAGGTCGAGTCCGAGCTTGCGAAGCTCCTGCCCGGAGCGCGCATCGCGCGCATGGACTCGGACACGATGCGCCGTCGCGAGGACTACGAGAACACGCTGGCGGCCTTCGAGCGGCACGAGCTCGACGTGCTGGTCGGCACGCAGATGATCGCCAAGGGCCTCGATTTTCCGCGTGTGACCCTGGTGGGCATCGTGGCCGCCGACCAGGCCCTCAACATGCCGGATTTCCGGGCCGAGGAGCGCACCTTCCAGCTCATCGCGCAGGTCGCCGGTCGCGCCGGACGCGGCACGCGCCCGGGCCGCGTGGTGGTCCAGACCAGCAACACGGAGAACGCGGCCATCCGCTGCGGCGCGCGCGGCGACTACGCCGCGATGGCGCGCCACCTCGAGCACAGCCGGCGCGAGCTCGCCTACCCGCCGTTCGCGCGGCTGTGCCGGGTGGTCTTCGAGGACGCGGATACCGAGCGCGGCCTCGGGCTCGCGCAGCGCTGGGTCGCGGAGCTGAAGGCCCGCGTCGCGGACGAGGGCTGGAAGATCGAGGGCGCCAGTCCCGCTCCGCTCGCGCTCGTGCGCGGAAAGCATCGCTTCAACCTGCTCGTCAAGGCGCCCCTGACCGGCCCGGGCTTCGAGCCCGTCATCGCCTGGCTCGTCGAGCAGGCCCAGAAGGAGTCGCGCACCGAAGTCAGGATCGACGTCGATCCGGTGTCGATGATGTGACTGCCGGGCTACACTCGTGCTTGCTTCGCGCTCGGCAAGGTGATCACGAGCGCCAAGGGCAAGGCGGAGTACGAGCTGACCCAGGCCGGCGCAACTACTTCCCGGACGGCTTCGAGGAACCGAAGGAGGGCTCGGTGCTGCGCGTCGGCAACCTCGCGGAAGTGCTCGAGCTGTGCGAGCGCTGCCCCTAGCCCCGTCGAGGCGAGCCGTTGGCGCAGCCCGGGCTCTCGCCGAGCGCGATGTCCTCGCGACGGGATCGCAGTGTCGGCTGCGCGGTCGAACGGAGCCTTGGCTCGCTCGACAGGCGCTTGGTGCGCGCGTCGAGGACCTCGTCGGCTTCCCGGGCCACGGGCTCATTCGTTGCCGGCACCTCCTCGTGAAGCGCAAGAATCGTTGCTTCGTCGCCGCTCCAGGCGGGTGCGCCGCCGCGCGCCCGCGAGTCCGCGCGCGCTACTTCTCCTGCGCCTCGGCCACCAGCTCGTCGATCCTCTGGTCGAGCACGTCATCACCCGGGGAGCCGAGCCAGTGGTAGCGGATCACGCCCAGGGCGTCGATCAGGTACAGGTTCGGGTAGCCGCTGACGTTCCACTGTGAAGCCAGGGAGTCCTTCTCGGGCTCGATGGCGTTGCGCCAGGTGATGCCCTCCTTCTGGAAGCGCGGCAGCACGTCCGTGGCGGGGCCGTCGTTGTTGATGCCGATCAGGGCGAAGGGCTTGTTCTGCAGGCGCTTCACGAGCGCTTTTTCGTGCGGCAGCATCGCCACACAACCCCTTCACCAGAAGCCCCAGAAGTCGATCAGCACGACCTTGCCCTTGTAGTCGGAGAGCTGGAAGCCCGCGCCCTCGGCGTCGACCGCCTTGAAGTCCGGGCACAGCTGCCCCGGGCGGAGGTGCTCGAGCGCGAACCGCAGCGCTGCCGCAGCCTTGGCGTAGCTGCGTCCGTCGAGGGCCTCGACGTCGTCGTAGCTCGCGAGCCTGGCCAGCACCTGCTGCGCCTCGGCCAGCCGCGGGTCGTCGGGCTTGCGCTCCTCGCCCAGCACGGCGGCGAGGCTGTACCACGCGGCCGCCTGCACCTTGCGGTGCGGCGAGCCGGCGGCGAGCTTGCGCAACGCCTCGATCGAGCGTTCCTCGCCGACCACCGAGGCCTCGAAACGCAGGTTGATGGCCAGGCTCTCGAGCTTCTCGGAGGTCAGGAAGTCACGCGTCAGTGCGCCGAGGGCTTCGGCGGTGCGCTCACCGGACAGACCTTGCGAGCTCAGGTCGATCACGCGCGACCACCCCTCGAAGGCATCCTCCGTTCCAGGGTGCGCGCGCGCCACGAGCGCGAAGCGCTCGGCGAACTCGGGCACGAGCGTCTTCTGGAACTCCTCGAACAGCGCGGCGGCCTGCTTGTCGTCGCCGAGTGCTTTGGCGGCCTTGAGCAGCTCCGCGAACTCCTGGTCGTACTCCTGCTGGATCGACTGGAGCTCTTGCCTGGCGTCTTGCGCCGTGCCGGAGCCGAGCAGGCACAGGGCCAGGACCAGGGTGGGTTTCGTCAGCATCATCGTGGTTCTCGAGCGGGCCGTGCGCGTGGGGCGGCGCGCTTGATGAGGCGGACTATAACTCCCGGTCGTGCGGCAAGACGCTGCAGCGGATGACGTTCATTGCCCGCAACTCGGGAGACGGGAGGTTTCCGATCTGGGCGAGCAGGAGCGCGAGCCTGGACTTCGCGTCTCGCGTCACTCAGCGGATGATCTGGATCGGACGCCGCGCCAGCACCTTGCCGCCCTGGCCGGTCATGTAGCGCAGCTCGGATTCACCGCTGTCCTTGGGCGCGTTCACGCTCAGCGGCGAGCCCTTGGCCGTGGCGGTGTAGTTCCCGTACTGGCCATCGGGCTTGGCCTTGGCCACCACGGTGATGTAGTCGCCAGGATTGTTCGGGCCGGTCCAGGTGACCGTCACGGCGGAGCCGGCCGCGGCCTCGGCGGGGGCGGACAGGCTGACTTCGGCCGCGCGGATCTCGATCGGGCGGCGGCCGAGCACACGGCCTCCCTGACCGGTCATGTAGCGCAGCTCGGCGCCGCCGGCCAGGATCGGAATGAGCAGAGGCAGGGGCGAGCCCTTGGCGGTGACCGTGTGATTTCCGTACTCGCCGTCGCGAGTTCCTTGCGCAACCACCGTGATGTAGTCGCCCGGGTTGTTCGGGCCCGTCCAGCTGACCTGAATGGTGGTCCCGGCGATGGCGTCGGCCGGCGCCGACAGGGAGACTCCGGCCGCGCGGATCTCGATCGGCCGACGGCCGAGCACACGGCCCCCTTGGCCGGTCATGTAACGCAGTTCTGCGCTGCCGGCCAGGATCGGAATGAGCAGAGTCAGGGGCGAGCCCTTGGAGGTGACCGTGTGATTCCCATACTGGCCGTCGGGGGTCTCTCTGGAAACCACCGTGATGTAGTCGCCCGAGTTGTTCGGGCCCGTCCAGGTGACCTCGATGGTGGTCCCGGCGATGGCGTCGGCCGGCGCGGACAGGCTGACGTCGGCCATGAGGATCCGGATCGGCCGGCGCGCGAGCACCTTGTTGCCCTGGCCGGTCACGTAGCGCAACTCGGCCTCGCCGGCCACGGTGGGCACGCTCACGGAGAGCGGCGAACCCTTGTCGGTGGTGGTGTGATTGCCGTACTGCCCGTCGGGCGTCTCCCTCGGCACGATCGTGATGAAGTCGCCCCGGTTGTCCGGACCGGTCCAGGCGACCGAGAGCTGCGCTCCGAGCACGACCTCGGCCGCGGCCTCGAGCGTGGCGTCGGCCGGGACGACCTCGAGCAGGACGCGCCCGAGGACGGTGTGCGAGCGAGTGGTGACATAGCGCACCTCGTGCGCGCCGGCTTCGATCGGTGCCGTCAACTCCAGCACGCTGCCCTTCTTCGTCTCTTGGTAGTGGCCGCTAGCGTCGTCACGAGCCTCACTGCGCACGATGGTCACGTAGTCGCCGCGATTGTCGGGCCCGGTCCAAGCGACCGAGAACACGGCCCCGGCTGTCACGCGTTCGGGCACCGTCAACGTCGCTGGAGTGAGGACCTCGGCGAGTTCCCGGGCGACGGGCGCATTCGTTGCCGGCACCTGCGGGGACACGGAAGCAGCCGCAGCGGAGGGTGTCGGGGCGGTGTTGCGCTCGGGAACCGCAGGCTCCGTCCGGGAACAGCGAAGCAGCAGGAGCACGATCAGGATGAGCAGCAACGCCAGGGCGATGAAGGTGTTCCGGCGGCGGGTGTTCTCGGTCATGGGCTCCAAGCGCAGGCGTGAAACGACGGCCGATCCAGATGGTCACACGCGCTCGCGTCGGGTTCAACTCGGTCAGTCCAGGCGCACGTGATGACATCGTTCGACTGAGAGCGTGTCGGAAAGACCGCTACTGCGGCTTCGCGGGCGGGGCGGATGCTTCGTCAGGCTCGGCGAGACGTGCTCGGCGGCCACAAAGGCCGCCTGCGCCGCCTCGCTGTCGCCTTCCTCGCCTCCGCCCCGCCCCCTTCGCCTCGCAACGCGGTTTTTCCGACACGCTCTGAGTCCAGGGCAGGGAGACGATCCACACCGAGAGGTTCGCCCTCCTGCCCGAAGGGCCTGGGCCCTTCTCGGCCGCGGTCATGCCGCGCGAGGGGGGCCATGGCGCTCTCCTTCGCGTCGGAGGGAATCGCGACGCTGATCTTCGACGAGCGCGGCGTGGGCGATCGGCGCGAGCCTGGCGCCGGTGACGCTGGTCGAACTCGGCGAGCTCGCGCGTTTCACCCGGAGCCTTCGGTCTGGCGCTCGGCCAGCCTGCGCGCGACGTCCGGGAGCGAGTCGGGCGTGAGCGAGATCGAGTCGATGCCGAGCGCGGCCAGCCACTCGGCGAACTCCGGATGGTCGCTCGGGGCCTGGCCGCAGATCCCGACGGGACGACCGTGCTCGTGCGCCGTGCGCACGACGGACTCGATCAAGCGCTTGACGCCCGGGTCGCGCTCGTCGAACACGTGCGCGAGCAGGGGCGAGTCGCGGTCCACGCCCAGGGCGAGCTGGGTGAGGTCGTTCGAGCCGATCGAGAAGCCGTCGAACAGCGCGCTGAACTCGGCCGCGAGCACGACGTTGTTCGGGATCTCGCACATGACCCACACCTCGAGGCCCCCTTCGCCGCGTACCAGGCCGTTCCGCGCCATCTCCGCCAGGACGGCGCGCCCCTCGCCGAGGGTGCGACAGAAGGGGATCATCACGCGCACGTTCGTCAGCCCCATGCGCTCGCGCACGCGCCGGAGCGCGGCGCACTCGAGCGCGAAGCCGTCGCGGTAGCGCTCGTCGTAGTAGCGCGAGGCGCCGCGGAAGCCGAGCATCGGATTCGCCTCCTCGGGCTCGAAGCCCGCCCCGCCCAGGAGGCGCGCGTACTCGCTGGTCTTGAAGTCGGAGAAGCGCACGATCACCGGCCGCGGGTGGAAGGCCGCGGCGATCACGGCGACTCCGGAGGCGAGCCGCTCGACGAAGAACTCCGCCGGAGAACCGGCGTGCGAGGAGCGCCGCAGGACCTCGGCGCGCGCGCTGAGATCCTCGACCCGCTCCGGGTGCGCGCAGGCCATGGGATGGATCCCGATCCAGTTCGTGACCAGGAACTCGATGCGCAGCAGGCCGACTCCGGCGCAGGGCAGCGCGGCCAGCCGGAAGGCCTGGTCGGGATCCGCCAGGTTGACCAGCAGCGGCACGCGCGGACGCGGCAGCGTGGCGAGGTCGATCTCCTCGCGCCGGAAGGGAACGCGGCCCTCGTACACATGGCCCTCGGCGCCCGCGGCGCACGAGACGGTGACTTCCAGCCCGTCGGCGAGGACGCTCGTGGCCGTGCCCGTGCCGACGACGCAGGGCACGCCGGCCTCGCGCGACACGATCGCGGCGTGGCAGGTGCGCCCGCCCTGATCGGTGACCACTGCGCTCGCCCTGCGCAGCACCGGCTCCCAGTCGGGATCGGTCATCTCGGCCACGAGCACCTCGCCGGGCTGGAAGCGCTCCAATTCGGCCACGGAGTGCACGACGCGCACCGGCCCGCAGCCGATGCGGCTGCCGACGCTCTTGCCGCGCACCAGGATCCGGCCCTTCCCGGTCAGCTCGAAGAGCTCCATACGCGGCCCCGCGCGCGCGTGGACCGTCTCGGGCCGCGCCTGCAGGATCCACAGCTCCCCGCTGCGGCCGTCCTTGGCCCATTCGATGTCCATGGGCGTCGGCGCGCCGGCGCGGCGCGAAAAGTGCTCCTCGATGGCCACGGCCCAGCGTGCGAGCTGGAGCACCTCGCCCTCGCCCAGGACGAAGCGCGCGCGATCCTCGAGCGGCACGCGCTCCTCGCTCACGGTCCTCGCCGTTCCCGGTCCGTAGACGATGCGCAATGCCTTCGTGCCGAGCTCGCGCCGCAGGAGCGCGCTGTGGCCCGCGGCCAGCGTCGGCTTGTGCACCCAGTACTCGTCGGGGTTCACACGCCCCTGCACGATGGCCTCGCCCAGCCCCCACGCGCCCGTGATCAGCACCACGTCGCGGAAGCCGCTCTCGGTGTCGAGCGTGAAGATGACTCCCGCGCAGGCGAGATCGCTGCGCACCATCTTCTGCACGCCCACGGAGAGCGCCACGCTCGCGTGCTCGATGCCGCGGCTGGCGCGGTAGGCGATGGCGCGGTCGGTGTAGAGCGACGCGAAGCAATCGCGGATGGCGCGCTCGAGCGCGGGCCAGCCACGCACGTTGAGGAACGTCTCCTGCTGGCCGGCGAAGGAGGCCTCGGGCAGGTCCTCGGCCGTGGCGCTCGAGCGCACGGCGACATCCGTATCCGCCTCTCCGCAACGCCGGCCGAGATCCGCGTAGGCCTCGCGCGCGGCCGTGGCAACCTGCTGGAGAAGAGGAGCGCAGGCGATCCAGCCGCGGATCTCGCTCCCGGCCGCAGCCAGAGCCCTCACGTCGGCGACGTCCAACCCCGTCATGCGCTGCGCGATGCGCGTTTCCAGTCCCGCGGCGGCGAGGTGCGCGCGCCAGGCGGCGGTCGTCAGCGCGAAACCGGGCGGCACGCGCACGCCCGCGTGGGCGAGCTCGCGCAAGAGCTCACCGAGCGCCGCGTTCTTGCCGCCGACCAAGGGCAGGAGCTCCTGGCGCAGCTCCGCGAGATCGAGCACGAGCCGGGAGTCGGGAGCGTTCATGGATCTTCCGCCGGCGGCCACCCTAGGGACCCCGAGCGCGCTTCCGGCTCCTCCGGAAGTCGTAGGCGGCGCCGGAACTGGGCTGATCTCGGGCGAACAGCGTCGCTCCTCGATCCCCGCGGCGTCGCGCTGTTTCGACCAGCGGGTGTTCTGCGGTCTGCGACTTGGGCGCTCCATGGCGGGCGAGCAGGAGATCGACGGGGGGCGGGCGCGGCGCGCGTCGTGGAGCACCGGACTCCCTACGCTCCTTGGCGCACAGACACTCAGCCAGGTCCCAGGCACTCTGGCGTTCCAGGGCTGTGGGCACCACGAGACGACATCGCGCCCTCGATGGACTCGCCGATGCTTTCCGACTCGCGCTCCGGCTTCTGGGAGCGAGCGGCGGCCGTGCTGCCTTGGCGCACGCGGCGCTGCGCGAGAGCGTGGGGAAGGTGTCGAGTGCCCTCCCGTTCCTCGCCGGCTTTCTCGCCGCAGCGCGTGCACACAGCGCGAGCTGTGGGTCGTAGACCTAGCGTCCGCTGTCTGGCGATGGAGTGGCTGCTGGCCGAGGACGACGAGCTGCTCCCCAAGGTCATGCTGCGCGAGGGCTTCATGGCGCGGCAAGCGGAGCGCGAGGTCCTGGAGCGCGGAGCGCGCGCGCTCGTCTGGGTGGGAGCCGCCCTCTCCACGATCCGCTGCCGTGGTCCAGGAGCAGCGGCGGGCTCGGGGAGGATGGGCTTCCTCCTCGCATGCAAGCATCCGGGCGCGATCACCCAGGTCTACTGCACGCCGCCTTCGGCCGCGGCCCGCCAGGATCCGCCCCGGAAAACGGCGTCAGCGGGTTCGTCGAGCGCCTGATGGAACGACGCGAGAGGCGTGCAACTACCTCTTCCTCACGCCGCGCAGCCGCCTCGCGCGCTGCGACTGGCTCGCCGGATACGTCACCGAGCGCATGCTGGCCGAGAATCGTCCGTTCTACGAGGCCATCGGCCGACGCACGGGCATCGAGGTCCGCGACGCTCCGAGCGCGGACCTCGCGCTGAGCCGGCAATAGAGCGCCTGCGCCGCGCCCCAGGAAACGTGCCGCCGCGTGGCGCGGGGTCCTACGCCCAAGGGTCCCCCAACCTGCTCACTCGGGCCGATGGCCGTCTGCTCCTTCAGGCCCGAGGCTGGGCGTTGCCCGTCACACACCAGGGAGCATGCCTTGAGAATCACCGGCTGGGCGCTCTTCGCGCCCAAGGAACCCATGGCCACCGTCCAACGCGAGGAAGCGCTGGCCGTGGGGGACGTGCTCGTGGAAGTCGCGGGCTGCGGCGTCTGCCACACGGACCTCGCCTTCTCGCACGAGGGTGTGCCTACCCGGCATCCGCTGCCCTTGACGCTCGGCCACGAGATCAGCGGGCGCGTCGTGGACGCGGGGGCGGGCGCTGAGAGCTGGTGCGGTCGCGCGGTCGTCGTTCCGGCCGTGATCCCCTGTGGCGAGTGCCGCGCCTGCCGCGCCGGCCGCGGCTCGATCTGCCCGCGCCAAGTCTTCCCGGGCAACGACGTCCACGGCGGATTCGCCACGCACGTGCGCGTGCCGGCCCGCGGCCTGTGCCCTGTCCCCGACCTCGGCGACCGGTCGCGGAACCCGCTCGGCCTCGATCTCGCGTCGCTGTCGGTCGTCGCCGACGCGGTCTCGACGCCCTACCAGGCGATCGAGCGTGCGGGCGTCCGCGCGGGAGATGTGGCCGTCTTCGTCGGCGCGGGTGGCGTGGGCGGCTTCGGGATCCAGATCGCCGCGGCCCATGGAGCCCACGTGGTCGCCATCGACATCGATGAGCGCAGGCTCACGGAGATGAAGGCCCACGGCGCCAGCCTGTGCATGCCCAGCGGCGACGCGCGCGAGCTCAAGAAGGCGCTGACGGCCTTCGCGAAGGAGCGCGACGTCCCGACCTGGCGGACCTTCGTCTTCGAGACCTCGGGCACGAGCTCGGGCCAGGCGACGGCCTTCGCTCTCCTGGGCCACGGCGGCTTCTTGTCCGTCGTCGGCTACACGCCTGACAAGGTCGAGCTGCGGCTGTCCAACCTGATGGCCCTCGACGCCACCGCGCAGGGCAACTGGGGCTGCCTGCCCGAGCACTATCCGGCCGTGGTCGAGCTGGTGCTGTCCGGTGCGGTGCGCGTGCAGCCCTTCGTCGAGCACCGACCGCTGTCCACGATCAACCAGACGTTCGCAGAGATCCACGCGCGCAAGGTGTCGCGCCGCGTCGTCCTCGTTCCCGGTAGCTGAGCCATGAAGTTCATCGATCACGAGCTGTGTGAAGGCACGAGCAAGACGGGCGTCCTGTACGAGGAGATCCCGCTCCAAGCGCCCGACGGCCAGCGCGCCGACGGCTTGCACTGGGTGCGCATCGCGCTCGACAACCCGAAGCAGCTCAACTCCTACACGACCGAGATGGTCAAGGGCGTGATCCTCGGCATGCGGCGCGCGTCGAACGACCGCGCCTCTGTGGCGGTCGTGTTCACGGGCACGGGCAGCAAGGCCTTCTGCACGGGCGGCAACACCGAGCAGTACGCCACCTACTACGCGGGCCGCCCGGAGGAGTACCGCCAGTACATGCGGCTCTTCAACGACATGGTCAGCGCCATCCTCAGCTGCGACAAACCGGTGATCTGCCGCGTGAACGGCATGCGCATCGCCGGAGGCCAGGAGATCGGCATGGCCTGCGACTTCTCGGTCGCGCAGGACCTGGCCAACTTCGGTCAGGCCGGCCCGCGCCATGGCTCGGCCCCGGACGGAGGCTCGACCGACTTCTTGCCGCTGTTCGTGGGGATCGAAGCGGCCATGCAGAGCTGCACGCTGTGCGAGCCATGGAGCGCGCACAAGGCGCAGCGCATGGGCCTCGTGACCGGGGTCGTTCCGGCGCTCAAGCTCGACAACCGCTTCGTGCCCAACCCGCTGGTGGTGACCGAACGCTGGACGGACGAATACGGCCGCGTCGTGCACGGCGAGTTCAAGCTCGGCGAGGAGCGCGAGAAGGCCAAGCAACGGCTCGCACGCGGCGAGATCGATCTGTCCTTGCTCGACCAGGCCGTGACCGAGCTGGTCTGGAAGCTCGCCAACACGATGCCGGGCTGCCTGTCCAAGACGATCGAGAGCGTGCGCAAGCACAAGCTCGAGCACTGGGACCGCAACAAGGAATCGAACCGCGCCTGGCTGGCCCTCAACATGATGAACGAGGGCCGGGCCGGCTTCCGCGCCTTCCACGAGGGCACCAAGGACTGCCGCGAGCCGGACTTCCTGCTGCTGCGCCGGCGCCTGGCCGAGAACGCGAACTGGAACGAGGAGCTGATCGAAGAAGTCATCGCACGCTGCCACGGCAACGCGGTCGCGAAGGGCTGAGGCTTCGATGGGCACATCCGGAGTACCCACTGCGGTTCAGGGGCCCGTGCGTCGCGAGCGGCTCGAGGGCGGCGCGCTCTGGAAGCTCGTCCTGGCGACGCCCAGGGCCAACGTGCTCGACGCGGCCAAGATCGCGGCGCTCACCGAGGCCTTCCGGGAGGCGCAGGCCGAGCGCGGCCTCCGGTGCGTGCTGCTCGAAGGCGAGGGTCCGCACTTCTCGTTCGGCGCGAGCGTCGAGGAGCACCTCCCGGAACGCTTCGAGGCGATGCTCGCGGCCTTCCACGGACTGTTTCGGACCATGCTGGCCGCGGCGGTGCCGACCGCGGCCATCGTCCGCGGTCAATGCCTCGGCGGTGGGCTCGAGCTGGCCAGTTTCTGCACGCGCCTTTTCGCCGCGCCGGACGCGAAGCTGGGCCAGCCGGAGATCAAGCTCGGGGTCGTCGCGCCGATGGCGAGCTTCTGGCTGCCGGAGCGCATCGGGCGTGGGGCAGCCGAGGACTTGCTCCTCACCGGGCGCACGCTGACGGCCGAGGAGGCGCGCGCTCTGGGCCTGGTCGACGAGATCGCCGACGACCCGGGTGCGGCCGCGCTGGCCTGGGCCCGCACGCACCTCTTGCCGCTGTCCGCGTCCAGCCTGCGCGCGGCCCAGCGTCTCGCGCGGGCCGGGCTGGCGCGGCGCTTCGAGCTGGAGATCGCCGCCGCCGAGCGCGCCTACCGCGACGAACTCATGCGCACGCGAGACGCGAGCGAAGGCCTGCGCGCTTTCCTCGAGAAGCGCCCCGCGCGCTGGAGCGACGCATGACGGAGACCCTTCCGGCCCTGGTCCAGCGCGCCACGGAACTGTCCCGTGACTGGCGCCTCTCCAGTGTGCGCGCGTGGAAGCAGCGCACGGGTGCCCTCGCGATCGGCTACCTGCCCGTCTATGTTCCGCGCGAGGTCTTCCACGCCCAGGGCGTGTTGCCGGTCGGACTGACCGGAGCCGGCGACGACCTCGAGATCATCAAGGGCGACGCTTTCTACCAGTCCTACATCTGCCACCTGCCGCGCAGCACGATCGAGCTGGGGCTGAATGGCAGCCTCGACTGCCTGGACGGGATCGTGTTCCCCGCGACTTGCGACGTCATCCGCAACCTGTCCGGCGTGTGGCGCATGCAGTTCCCCTCGAAGATGTCGCGCTACCTGGACGTGCCGCAGGACTTCGACCGGGCCATGGGCGGCGTGTTCTATCGCCACGAGCTCGAGGACATCGCGCGCGAGATCCACGAGCGCGGCGGGCGGAAGCTCGAGGCCGAGGCCCTGCGCGCTTCGATCCGGGTCTACAACGAGAACCGCACGCTCGTGCGCGAGCTGCTCACGCTGCGCCGCGAAGCACCCTGGAAGCTCCCGACGGCCGAGCTCTACGTCGTGCTGCGCGCGGGGCTCGTCCTGCCGGTCGAGGAACACAGCGCGATGCTGCGTCGCTATCGGGACCTGGCGCAGGCCGATGCGGAACGCCGGCCGAGGGACCAGGCGCGCGTCGTGCTGACGGGCTCGTTCTGCGAGCAGCCGCCGCTGGGCCTGATCAAGACGCTCGAGCGTGCCGGCTGCTACATCGTCGATGACGACTTCGTGCCGGTACTGCACTGGTTGCGCGGCGACGTGTGCACGGAGGGCGATCCGCTGGCGAACCTGGTCACGGCCTTCCTGGAGGACTCGATCGACAGCCCCGTGCGCTACTGCGGCGACGGGACCAAGGGCCAGGAGCTCGTGCAGCGTGTCGATGAGAGCAAGGCCGAGGGCGTGCTGTTCTGCGCGCCGAGCTTCTGCGACCCGGCCTTGCTCGACCAGCCCATGGCGCAGGCTGCGCTCGATGGTCGCGCCATCCCGTGGACGAGCTTCAAGTACTCCGAGAACACCGGGCAGTTCCACGTGATCCGCGAGCAGGCGGGCACCTTCGCCGATTCCATCAAGCTGTGGAGCGAGGCATGAGCGTGAGCACCAAGAACCCGCCTCTCGCAGCGACGGCCAAGGACGACAGCCAGGTGCGGCAGAAGCAGATGATCGCGGCGCACTATGCCCGTTTGGCGCGCGCGAGCGAGAGTGGCGAGAAGAACGTCTACACGTTCGTGCCGGGCAACCTGACCGAGCTCCTGCGCAGCTTCGACCTCTTGCCCGTCTTGCCCGAGATCAACGCGTTGCAGTCCGGCATGCGCGGCAAGTCGGCCGAGTACATCGCGCTGGCCGAGAAGCTGGGCCACTCCGAGGACGTCTGCACCTACGTGAAGTGCGACATCGGCATGCTCAAGTCGGGCAACGTGGGTCCGACCGGCGAGCGCCTGCCGAGCCCGGACCTCTTGCTGCTCTCCTACACGGGCTGCTTCACGTTCATGAAGTGGTTCGAGCTGCTCAAGCAGGAGTACCAGTGTCCGGTCGTGATGCTGCACGTTCCCTACCAGGCCGAAGGGCGCATCACCGACTCGATGCGCGCCTACGTAACGGCGCAGATCAGACAGAAGCTGATCCCGGCGCTCGAGCAGGTCGCGGGCAGGAAGTACGACGAGGACCGCCTCAAGGAGTGTCTGGCGCGCTCCGCGCAGGCCGAGGAGGATCTGGTGTGGGTGCTGCAGTCGGCCAAGAATCGGCCGTCGCCGATCGACGCTTGGTTCGGGGCCGTCTACTACGTGGGCCCGATCTTCAGCGCGTTCCGCGGGACTCCCGAGGCGGTCGAGTACTACCGCGCCCTGCGCGTGGAGATCCAGGAGCGCCTGACGAAGAAGCTCGGCCCCGTGACGCCCGACGGGATGATGACGGAGGAGAAGTATCGCCTCGTCATCGAGGGTCCGCCCAATTGGACCAGCTTCCGTGAGTTCTGGCGCATGTTCGCCGAGGAGGGCGCGGTCGCCGTGGCCTCGACCTACACCAAGGTCGGCGGCATGTACGACTTCGGCTTCCGCCACGACCCCGAGCGCCCGCTCGAGACGATGGCCGAGTACTGCATGGGCTGCTACACGAACCTCGATCTCTCGACACGCGTCGGGATCCTCACGCGCTACATGCAGGAATACGAGGCCGACGGGCTGCTGGTGAACTCGGTCAAGAGCTGCAACTCCTTCAGCGCTGGCCAGCTGGCCATGCTGCGCGAGGTCGAGTCGCGCACGGGACGGCCGGTGGGTTTCATCGAGAGCGACCTGGTCGATCCGCGCTACTTCTCGGCCTCCAACATCAAGAACCGGCTCGAGTCCTTCCTGCAGATGATCGCGCAGAAACGCGGAGGCGCGGCCTGAGGGCCCATACTATGCAGTACTGCGTCGGCATCGACCTGGGCTCGACCACGACCAAGGCGATCGTGGTCGACGAGCAGGGCAAGGTCCTGGGCCGCGGCATCACGAACAGCCGCTCGAACTACGACGCGGCCTGCGCCGTGGCCGTCTCGGAGGCCCTGCACGACGCGCGCTTCGCGCAGATCGCCGGAGAGCTGGAGGGCCGGGGCATCGACGCCGACCGGCGCGCGGCCTGGGTGCTGGACCTCGAGCGCGGCTTCCGTGAACAGCAGTACCGTGCGCAGCTGGCGCACCTGGACGGAGCCCTGCAGCGTGCCCTGCGAGAGCATGGCCGCGAGCGCGGGCACGAGGCGGAGCTCGAAACGGCCCTGGCGACGATCCTGGCGCGCATGGCCGCCGAGCCCAGGGAGCTCTTCGCCGCGGGCGCCAACCGCAAGAGCGACTTCTTCCGCGACCTGGCCGGCAGCCGCTACACCGAGCACGCCGGGATGCTCACGCGCGTGAAGTCCGAGACGCTCTCGTTCGACGCGCTGGTCGGGCTGTTCGACAAGGCCATCCTGGACGTCGAAGCGAAGGTCGCGGCTCGTTCCGACTTCGCCGAGCACGCCCAGCGCGCCGCGCACGAACTGCTCGAGCGCAGCCGCGAGCTGGAGCAGGCCATCGAGCGCGCGGCCGCCGTCCCCATGGAGGAGGTCTCCAGCGTCGGCACCGGCTACGGGCGCGCGCGCCTGCCGTTCCCCAGGTCGCGCATTCGCTCCGAGATCCTGTGTCACGGACTCGGCGCGCACGTCATGTTCCCGGGCACGCGCACGGTGCTCGACATCGGCGGCCAGGACACCAAGGCGATCCAGATCGACGCGGCCGGCATCGTGACCTCGTTCCAGATGAACGACCGCTGCGCGGCCGGCTGCGGTCGCTACCTGGGCTACATCGCCGATGAGATGAATCTGGGCCTGCACGAGCTCGGCCCCATGGCCTGCAAGTCGACGCGCGCCGTGCGCATCAACTCGACCTGCACGGTCTTCGCCGGGGCCGAGCTGCGCGAGCGGCTGTCCCTGGGCGAGCGGCGCGAGGACATCCTGGCCGGCCTGCACCGCGCGATCATCCTGCGGGCGATGTCGTTGCTCTCGCGCTCGGGCGGCGTGCGCAGCGAGTTCACCTTCACGGGCGGCGTCGCGCGCAACCTGGCCGCGGTCGGCGCGCTGAGGAAGCTGGTGCACGAGAACTACGGCGAAATGACCATCAACATCAGTCCCGAGTCGATCTACACCGGGGCGCTTGGCGCGGCGCTGTTCGCCTGTCGTGAGTGGAGCCACCGGGAGCTCGCGGCGTGAGTACGCGCCTTCCGGACGCGATGGACGTCGCCGGCATCGACGTCGGCTCCTCGGCGGTCAAGGTCGCCGTCGTGCGCGACACCGGTGCGGCCGGGGCCGAGCTGCGTTTGGGCGTGGCCGAGCGCATCCGCCGCCGCGATCCGCGCAAGCTGGCGGAGGAGCTTTTCAACTCGACGCTGGCCGACTGCGGCCTCGTCGCGGGCGACCTGGGCTACGTCGCCACCACCGGCGATGCCGAGGAGCTCGCCTTCCGCACCGGACACTTCTACGGCATGACGACCCACGCGCGCGGCGCCGTGTTCCTGGACCCGGAGGTGCGTGCGGTCATCGACATCGGCGCGCTGCACGCGCGCGGGATCCGCATCGACGCGCGCGCCAAGGTCCTGGGCTCGCGCATGACGAGCCAGTGCGCTTCCGGCTCGGGGCAGTTCCTGGAGAACATCTGCCGCTACCTGGGCATCACCCTGGAGGCGATCGGTCCGCTGTCGCTGCTGGCGACCAAGCCGGAGAAGTGCTCCTCGATCTGCGCGGTCCTGGCCGAGACCGACGTGATCAACATGGTCTCGCGCGGCGTGCCCACGGCGGACATCATCAAGGGCATCCACGAGTCCATGGCGGGCCGCTACCTGAAGCTGCTCACGTCGCTCGCTTTCGAGGGGCCCGCGCTGGTGACGGGCGGACTCGCGTCGGACGTGGGCCTGATGAACGCGCTGCGCGAAGCTGCCCAGGCCGCGGGCGGACGGATCGAGTTCCGTTCCCACCCACGCTCCGTTCCGGCGGGTGCGATCGGAGCCGCATTGTGGGGCGCCTTCCGCGCGCGCAAGCTGGCGATGAAGGGCCTGGCGCTCCACGCCGGAGGCGCTGCGTGAAGGGCGAGGACGTGGCGGGGCTCCTGTCGCTCGCGGGCCAGACCGCGCTCGTCGCCGGCGGCAGCGGAGGCATCGGCTCGGCCACGGCCAGCCTGCTCGCGCGGGCTGGAGCACGGGTGCTCAGCGTAGATCGCCCCGGGCTCGCTGCCCCCCCGGGCGTGGAAGGGTTGGCCTGCGACCTGGCCGATGCAGGCGCGTTCGAGGCGCTGTTCGCCGCGATCCGGAGCAGAACGGATAGGCTCGATCTCCTGGTCCATGCGGCCGGGATCACGCGCGACGCCGTGCTGTGGAAGACGAGCGACGAGGACTGGTCGAACGTGTTGGAGGTCAACCTGGGCTCGGCCTTCCGCCTGCTGCGCGGCGCGACGCCGCTGCTGCGGGCGCGCGGCGGCGCGGTCGTGCTGATCTCCTCGATCAACGGCGAGCGCGGCAAGTTCGGCCAGTCGAGCTACGCCGCCAGCAAGGCCGGCATGATCGGCCTGGCGCGCAGCGCGGCGCGCGAGCTGGGCCGCTTCGGCGTGCGCGTGAACGTCGTCGCGCCCGGCCTCGTGCGCACGGCGATGACGGCCGCTCTGGCGCAAGAGCACCGCGACCAGGCCGTGGCCGAGACCGTCCTCGGCCGCGCGGCCGAGCCCGAAGACGTGGCGCACGCCGTCCTGTTCCTGTGCAGCGACCTGGCGCGCCACGTGACCGGCCAGGTGCTGCGCGTCGATGGTGGACAGCTGATGGCCTGAAACCCGGAGGACCGGCGTGAAGATACCCCTGAAGATACCCCTGGACAGTCCCGAGCCCCACGTGGCGATCTGCCGCGTCCGCCACCTGCGTCCGAGCGATCTCCGGCGCGTGGTCGCACTGGACGAGCTCATCACGGGCCGCGAACGCCGCGGCTACTTCGAGCACAAGCTCCAGACCAACCTGCTGGACTCCAGCGTCGAGGTCTCGCTCGGCGCGGAGGTCGACGGGATCCTGGTCGGCTTCCTGCTGGCGCGCGTGTGGACCGGTGAGTTCGGCGCGACCGAGCCCGTGGCCGTGCTCGACACGCTGGGCGTGCAGCCCGCCTTCCAGCACCAGGGAGTCGGCGACGCGCTGCTCGACCAGCTCGTCACCAACCTGCGCGGGCTCGCGGTGTACGCGCTGCGAACCGAGGTCGCCTGGGACGGCTTCGAGCTCCTGCGCTTCTTCCACCGCCACGGATTCCGGCCCGCGCCGCGCGTGTGCCTGGACCTGGACCTCGTGCCCCAGGCGAGCGAGCTCGAGCGCTGAGGCCTGGCCTCGAGCTGCGCCAGCGCTACCCGCAGATCACGCGCTCGCGGCCGCGGCTCACGCGCCAGCAGCTCGAGGATCTGGCGAACCGCTGGCAGCTCGCACGCCAGTGGGCGACGGGCGAGTCGACCGCCTGCGACGTCCAGAGCAAGGAGCGCCGCTCCCAGCAGTGCCTCGGCTGGGACGAATGGAGCGACGAGGATCTCGAGGACTTCCACGCCACGCTGTGCTCCGAGCCCATCGAGATCGTGCCGAACTGAGCAGCCGAGCAGGCGGGCTCACGGGCTTTCAGATGAACCTGCCCGTGTACGAGATCAGGCTGCGCATGTAGTTCGCGCGCTCGTAGGCGCTCGGGTCGGGGCAGTTCTCGCGGCTGAGGCTGCCCTTGAGTTGCTCGATCGAGGCGTGCAGTTCCATCCAGGTCCGGATGCCCGCCTGCATCCGAGTGAAGTGCGCGGGCCCGCGCTTCAGGACCGACGAGGTGGCCATGACCGCGTCGGCGCCCACCAGGAGCAGCTTGAGCGCATCCTCGGCCGTGTGGACGCCGCTCGAAGCTGCCAAGCTCGTCCCCCAGATGCGGCGTGAGCGCCCGCAGGTGCGCGCGTGCGACGTCGCGCTGCTGGTCGCAGGCCAGGCGCAGCCCCTTCCGAGGCCCCACGACGCGCTGATTCGATTCTCCGGGAACGCGCGCGTGTAACCTGGCTCTACACAGGTACGAGCCCCCACGAAACCCGCAACCCTGACCGAAGAGAGCCATGACCACAACCATCCGAGAAGGTCAGTACGCCCCCGGACAGGCCACCCACGACCTCGTCGTCGTGCCGTTCCACCATCCCCAGGGATGCCGCTCGTACCTGGCCGTCGATCCGGATTCGCGCCGCGCCATCGCGATCGATCCGCACCTGGATCTGGTGGACAAGCTCGAAGAGCGCGTACGGCGCGAGGGCTGGACGGTTGCCTTCGTCCTCGACACGCACACCCATGCCGATCACCCGTCCGGCTCGGCGGAGCTCGCGGCGCGCCTCGCGAGCGTCCGCGTCGCGCACGAGCTCGCGCGGCACCGCGGCGTTGCGCTCCACCCGAGCGACGGCCAGGAGTTGCCGCTCGGCCGCCAGCGCGCGCGCGTGTTCCATGCACCCGGCCACACTCCCGACCACCTGGTGGTGGAGCTTGGTGGCGCGCTCTTTTCCGGCGACACCCTGCTGATCGGCGCGGTGGCGCGCACGGACTTCCTGGGTGGAGACGCAGGCCAACTCTACGACACCCTGCAGCGACTCATCCGCCTGCTGCCGGCGGAGACGGTGCTCTACCCGGGTCACGACTACGAGGGGCGCACGCGGAGCTCGCTCGCTGACGAGCAGCGCTCCAATCCCTGGCTCGCGATCCGTGAGCGCGAGGCCTTCGCGCGCGAGCTGAGCCGGGGCGCGCCGCCGCGACCCGCGAACATGGACGATCTCTTGCGCCTCAATCGCGAGGGAACGCCGATTCCAACGACCGTCCCCGCCGTCGAGCTCGTCGCGCGCCTCGGCGGCGGTGGCGCCGCGAGCGTGATCGACGTGCGCACGGGCGCCGAATACGAGTCCGAGCACGTCGACGGCTCACGCTGGGTGCCGCTGGGCGAGCTCGTCGAGCGTGCGGACGAGATTCGCGCCGTGCCGGCTCCGCGCATGCTCTTGTGCCGCACGGGAGCGCGCGCGAGCGTCGCGCGCCGCGAGCTCGAGGCGCTCGGAATCAGCGGACTGACCGTGATCGAGGGCGGCCTCGAAGCCCTGCGGACGGCTGGTCTCGCAACGGTCCGTGGGCGCGCGCGGATGTCGCTCGAACGCCAGGTGCGCATCGCGGCAGGGAGTCTCGTGCTCGCCGGTGTCGCGCTCGGCGCGCTCGTGCATCCGGCCCTGTTCGGACTTTCGGGCGCGGTCGGGGCCGGGCTCGTCTTCGCCGGGGTCACCGACTGGTGCGGCATGGGGCTCCTGCTCGCGCGGATGCCGTGGAACAAGGCGCGGGGTCCGCTGTCGCAGATCCCGTCCGGCGGCTGCGCGGCGGCGCCCGCCGCGGGCGGGTGCTCGGCCTCGGCTCCGCGGGATCCCCAGCTACCCCAGTAGCGCGCGGAAGCGCCCGAAGAGGTGCGCGCTGTCGAGCGGCCCGGGCGCGGCTTCGGGGTGGTATTGCACGCTGAAGACCGGCGCCTTCTTGTGGCGCATGCCCTCGACCGTGTGGTCGTTCAGGTTGATGTGCGTGAGCTCGACATCGGCGGGCAGGGACTTCGGATCGACCGCGAACGAGTGGTTCTGCGAGGTGATCTCGACTCGCCCGGTCACGAGGTCGCGCACGGGATGGTTCGCACCGTGGTGGCCGAAGGGCATCTTGTGGGTCTTCGCGCCGAACACGAGCGAGAGGATCTGGTGCCCGAGGCAGATGCCGAAGATCGGGCGCTTGCCCAAGAGGTCCGCGACCGTGTCGATCGCGACCTTGACCGCGGCCGGATCGCCTGGACCGTTCGAGAGGAAGATCCCCGCCGGATCGTGGGCGAGCACGTCGGCGGCCTTGGTCCAGGCCGGCACGACGGTCACGTCGAAGCCGACGTGCACCAGGCTGCGCAGGATGTTGCGCTTGATCCCGAAGTCGAAGGCCACGACGCGCTTCTTCTGGCCTCGGCCGCCGGGCACCCAGTGCGGGTAGGAGGTGTCGTAGGTTTCGCTCCAGGCATAGCTCGCGCTGCACGAGACGGCCGAGGCCAGGTCGCGTCCGTCGGTCGCCAGCGCGGCGCGCGCCTTCTTCACGAGCGAATCGGGGTCGTGGTCGATGGTCGAGACCATGCAGCGCAGCGAGCCCGAGGTGCGGATCAGCTTGGTCAGCCGGCGCGTGTCGACGCCTTCGATCGCGACCACGCCGTGCTTCACCAGCCACGCGTCCAGCGACAGCCCGGCGCGCTGGTTGGAGGGCAGCGACGACATCTCCTTCATCACGAAGGCCTCGGGCCACGCGCCCGCGCTCTCGGCATCCTCCTCGGCCACGCCGTAGTTGCCGATCAGCGGGTAGGTCATCACCACCGTTTGCCCGGCATAGGACGGATCGGTGAGGATCTCGTGATAGCCGGTCATGGCGGTGTTGAACACCAGTTCGCCGGCGCGTTCGCCGGGCGCGCCGACCGAGAGGCCGTGCAGCACCAGGCCGTTCTCGACGGCCAAGGAGGCGCGTTGCTCGCTCATGCCGCGCTAGCCTAGCCCGGGTCATTCATGAACGCCGTAGCGAGCCCGCGAAAACGCCGGCCTGGCAAGGCGCCGCGGAGGTTTCGACCGGAGCGACTTGTCAGGTCGCGAGGATCGAAACCGAGCACGCAACGCAGCCAGGACGGCGTTTGCAGCGGGCGCAGTAGGCGGCTCATGAATGATCCGGGCTAGCAGCCTGTCGAAGTAGTCCCTGCTGCGGCTTCGCGCTCTGCGCCGATGCAGCGTCGCGCTAGGAAAGCCATGCTCGGTGGCCATGGAGGCCACCTCCGCTGTCTTTCCGTCGCGCTCCTTGCCTCGCCGCAGAGCGCTTTGCCTCGCGGCGGGACTACTCCGACAGGCTGCTAGCGCTAGCACTCGTCCCCCTCGGGCAGGGAGGCTCGCCAGCTCCGCAGGCCTGGTACGGTTTGCACCCGTCGCGCAGGGCGCGCCTCGAAGTGGAGGGCGAGCTTCACGGACACTCACTGCGGGCCCGGAGCCTGACCGCCCGACTCGACGTGCCTTGCACTCGCGGTCGTCTCATGACCGGACGTATCGAGGTCGCCGCCTGCGCTCAGAGTCCGCGCTGGCGCACCCTTCTCCGGCAGCCCCACTTGGCGACGTAGCTGTCGTGGGAGTCGAAGGCGCTCGAGAACGCGCCTCCCGCGTAGAGCGCCTGCCCACCGCCGTCGTCGAAGGCCGCCAAGGCATAGACGTAGCTGTTCATCCCGCTGCCGAGCGTGGCCCAGCTCGAGCCGTCCCACTTCGCGATGCGGTTCGCCGCCACGCCGCCTGCGGTCGTGAAATAGCCTCCCGCGTAGAGCGCCGGCCCACCGCCGTCGTCGAAGACCGCCAAGGCAGCGACGAAGTCGTTCATCCCGCTGCCGAGCGCGGCCCAGCTCGAGCCGTCCCACTTTGCGATGCAGTTCGCCGCCACGCCGCCCGCCGTCGTGAAATTGCCTCCCGCGTAGAGCGCCGGCCCACCGCCGTCGTCGAAGACCGCCAAGGCAAGGACGCGTTCGTTCATCCCGCTGCCGAGCGCGGCCCAGCTCGAGCCGTCCCACCTTGCGATGCGGTTCGCCGCCACGCCGCCCGCGGCCGTGAACCCGCCTCCCGCGTAGAGCGCCGGCCCACCGCCATCGTCGAAGACCGCCAAGGCAGCGACGAAGTCGTTCATCCCGCTGCCGAGCGCGGCCCAGCTCGAGCCGTCCCACTTCGCGATGCGGTTCGCCGCTACGCCGCCCGCGGTCGTGAACCCGCCTCCAATGTAGAGCGCCGGCCCACCGCCATCGTCGAAGACCGCCAAGGCAGAGACGGTGCTGTTC
>JABFRZ010000553.1 GCA_013140785.1 Planctomycetota bacterium
CGTGCAGGTCGCGCCGAACCATGCTCCCGCCGCGACCGGTGAGGGTCACCCTCCCGCCCGCGGCGGGAGCATGGTTCGGCGCGACCTGCACGAGCTCCGGCCGGATGGCCTCGTACGTGAAGGCGTTGAGGAGCGTGACGCTGCCGTACGGGGTGCGCAGCGACACCGAGACCTTGCGTCCCAGGGTTCCCGGCGGGGTCACGCAGGTGACGCGCGTGTCGTCGTGCACCACGAGCTCGAGCGCCGCGGCGCCGCCGAAGAGCACGCCTACCCGGCCATCGGAGAAGCCGGAGCCCGTCAGCTCCACCCTCGTTCCGCCCAGGAACGGGCCGGCCGGCGGAGAAACGCTCGTGAGCTTGGGCGGGCCCCCGATCTCGAAGGCGCCCGGCAGGGTGGCCGCGCCGTTCGCGTTGCGCACCGTGACGTCCATGGACTTGGTCGGGCTGCCCTTGACGCGGCAGGTGAGGCGCGTGTCGTCCCGCACGACCACATCCGAGGCCACGAAGGGCCCGAACAAGACGGTGCACGCGCCCGGCGAGAAGTTCGCGAAGCCGGTGCCGGTGAGCGTGATCAGGCTGGTGCCGAGCGGGGCGCCGCGCGAAGGCGAGACCGAGGTGAGCGTCGGGCGCACGTGGTAGCGGTAGGCCTCTGCCACGCTCCCGGTGCCCGTGTTGTTGTTGATCGACACGTCCACGCTCGCGCCGGGCGTGCCCGGCGGCGCCGCGCACAGCACGGTTTGGTCGTCCACCGTGATCACATTGCTCGACAGGACGTCGCCGAACTTCACGCGGTTGGCGCCGGTGCGAACGGACAGGAAACCGCGCCCGCGGATCGTCACCAGGTTGTCGCCGTCCGCCCGGCCGCTCGCGGGCTCGATCGAGACGATCGTCGGGGGCTGCTTGCCGTAGTAGAAGCTCGCCGGCAGCAAGGCTGCGCCGTTCTCGTTGCTCACGCTCACGTCGGCATAGCCGGTCGCGTTGGCGGGCGTGAGGCAGGTCAGCGTGGTGTCGTTCACCACGACCACCGCGCCCGCGAGGGAGCCGTTGAACCTGACACGGTTCTGGCCCGCGCCGTTCACGAGGAAGCCGCTGCCGGAGAGCGTCACGCTCGTGCCGCCGATCGTTGGCCCCACGTCGGGCGTGAGCGCGAGCAGGGCGGGCTTCTGGTGGTAGGCGAAGCTCTGCGTGCCGGTCTGCCCGTTGGCGTTGCTCAGGCTGACCTGCACCGAGCTGAGCGGCGTGCCGGCCGGCGCGACGCACGTGAGCTGCGTGTCGCTCGCGACCGTGACGTTCGTGGCCGGGACTCCGTCGAACAGGACCTGGTTCGCTCCCGGCGCATCCACCTGGAAGCCCGTGCCGGTGAGCTGCACGCTGGCGCCGCCCAGCGAGCTGCCCGCGGCGGGAAGGAGCGCGTTCAGCGTCGGCAGCCGGTGGTAGCGGAAGCCCTGGGTCCGTTGGCCGGTGCCGTTCGCGTTCGTCACGACCACGTCCACACTCGTGCCCGGCGTGCCGGGCGGCACCGCGCAGGTGAGCCGGGCGTCGTCGATCACCGCCAGCGCGGAAACGGCGACGCCGCCGAAGGTCACGAAGTTCGTGCCCGCGGAGTCGGCCAGGAAGCCCGCGCCCGTGATCTCCACCGTGCCCGGCGCGTTGGCGCGGGCGCTCGCCGGCGTGACCGCCGTGATGCTCGGTTGCGGAACCGAGTAGCTGAAGCCGTTCGCCAGCGTGCCGGAGCCGTTGGAGTTGGACACGCTCACGTCCACGAGCGCATCGAGGACGCCCGGCGGCGTGATGCAGCGCAGGGTCGTATCGTTCTGCACGAGTACGCTGCTCGCGAGCGTCCCGCCGAAGGTGACGAAGGTGCTCCCGGCGCCGTCCACCAGGAAGCCCGCGCCGGTGAGCGTGACCGCGGTTCCGCCCCGGAACGTCCCGCGCTGCGGCGCGACGGCCGTGATGCGCGGCCGCGCGTGGTAGCGGTAGCTGCCCGCCAGCGTGGCCGAGCCGCGCGCGTTGACGAGGACCACGTCCACGCTCTGACCGGCGGTTCCAACGGGCGCGTTGCAGCGCACGAGCTGGTCGCCGACCACGCTCACGCTGGTCGCGGGCAGGCCGCCGAAGGTGATGTTGGGCGTTCCGGCCTGGTCGTTCAGGAAGCCCGAGCCGGTCAGCGTGATGCGCGCCTGGCCTGCGGCCGCGCCGCTCGCGGGCGAAATCGAGGTGAGCGCGGGCGCCTCGTGGTAGCGGAAGGCGCCGGCCAGCGTGGCGGTGCCGTTCTGATTGACGAGCAGCAGATCCACCGTCGTGCCGGGCGTGCCCGACGGGAGCTCGCACTGGAGCACGGTGTCGCTCAGCACCTCGACCTGCGAGGCGGTGACGCCGCCCGCGACCACGAGCGGCGCGCCCGCGTCGTCGTCGAGGAAGCCCGTGCCGCTGAGCGTCACCGGCGTGAACAGAAGCGCGTGTCCGTGCGTGGGCGAGACGGAGCCGAGGGTCGGGAGAGCGTGGTAGCGGAAGGCCGCCGTGCGCGTGGCCGAGCCGTTCGAGTTCGAGACCTGCACGTCCACCGTCGCGAGCGGCGTCCCGGCGGGCGCCTGGCAGGTCAGCGTGGCGTCGTTCACGACCGTCACCGCGCTGGCCAGGATTCCGCCGAAGCGCACGCTGTTCGTGCCGGCCGGACCGTCGAGGAAGCCGCTGCCCGAGAGCGTCACCACGCTGCCGCCCGACGCGCTGCCCGAGGCCGGCAACACGGTGTTCACGGCCAGCGGCAAGGCGTAGGTGAAGGCCAGCGGCAGCGTGGCCGTGCCGTTCTGGTTTGCCACGGTCACGTTGACGATGGTGCCGGCCGTGCCCGCGGGCACGAGGCAGCGCAGCGAGCTGTCCGACAACACCACGACCCCGGTGGCGCGGACTCCGCCGAAGCGCACCTGGTTCACGACGGGCGTGTCCAACTGGAAGCCCGAACCCGCGAGGTTGACCAGCGTGCCCCCGCTCGCGCGTCCGATCGCGGGCGAGAGCGAGACGACGCTGGGCAGCGCGTGGTAGCGGTAGCCGCTGAAGCTGGCGCGCCCGGCGCTGTTCGTGACCGCGACGTCCACGGTCGCTCCGGCCGTGCCGCGGGGCGCGACGCAGGCGATGCTCGTGTCCGAGAGCAGCGTCACCGACGTGGCCGCGACGCCTCCGAACGTGACCTGCGGCGTCGCGCCGCTGCCGGTGAAGGACGTGCCGGAGAGGACGACGGCGGTCCCTCCGAGCGACGTGCCGCTCGGGGGTTGCAGAGCGGTGATGCCGAGGTCGCTCTCGTAGAAGAAGGCGCTTGCCAGCGCGGCCTCGCCGTTCGCGTTGCGCAGCGTCACCGTGACGCTCGTCCCCGCCGCGCCCGAAGGCGTGCGGCAGGTCAGCAAGGTGTCGTTCAGGACCGAGACGCTCGTCGCGCCCTTGGCTCCGAAGAGGACGAGGTTGGCGCCGCCCGACAGGAAGCCCGAGCCGCGCACCTGGATGGTCGTGCCGCCCAGATCGTCGCCGCTCACGGGCGAGATCGAGGTCAGCGCCGGCAGCGCCTGGTAGAAGAAGCTGCCCGCGTAGACGGCCTTGCCGTTGTTGTTGACGACGGTCACCTCGACCAGTTGTCCGGGCGGACCGGCGGGGCTCGCGCAGCTCAGCGCGGTGTCGCTCAGCACGACCACGTTCGAGGCCTCCGCGCCGTCGAGGAACACGCGGTGCGCGCCCGCGCCGGAGGCGCCGAAGTTCAGGCCGGAGAGGGTCAGGGGCGTGCCGCCGAGCGCGCTGCCCGCGAGCGGCGCGACGTCGAAGAGGGCTGGCCCGGTCGAGAGCAGTTCCACGTTGCCGTGAGCGTTGATGACTTCGCGCTGGCCGGGGAGGGGCGCGCAGGGCGAGTTCGGCTGGCTGCCGCGCACCACGACGCGGTTGGTGGGGTCGTTGCGCACGTCCACCACGAGGTCGATCGAGCCGGCGGTGTGGCCGGGGCGTTCGAAGGCCCACAGCTTGCCGAGCGGCGAGGCGTAGCTCGTGAGCTCTTCCAGGCAGGTCGTCGCCGCGGGAAGGACCCGGAACAGCGCGCGATCCGCGCTCGTCCAGGACATGCCATTGACCAGCGCCAAGTCGCCCTGGTGCATGGCGATGTCCACGATGCGGTAGCCCAGGCGCTCGAGCTCGCGGTTGCAGGCCGGATTGACGTGGTCGCCGTGTCCGTGCTGCACCAGCAGGCGCAGCGGCGTGTCGGCGGGCGTCTTACCCATGCAGAAGCGGATGACCTGGTCCACGCGCTCCATGTCGTAGGCCGCGTCGAACACGTTGGCGCCGGGGATGTTGCCGTAGCCCGAGCCGTACAGCAGCACCTCGCCGTTGGCGAGCTCGAACACGAAGATGCCGACGTTGCCGGCGACGCCGCCGGTGGGGGAGGCGCGCAAGCCGTAGACGCAGTAGAAGCCCAGCGAGTCGTCGCCCGTGACCGGCACGAAGTCGGCGGTGGTCTTGATCGGGGTGCCGCGGTTGGCGCGCGAGTCGTCCACCGAGCAGATGCCGGCGGCCATGCGGCCGGGGGGCGCGCCGCCGGCCGAGGAGCTCTGTGTCGCGAGCTTCGTGGGCGCGGCGCCCGCGTACCCGATGAGGTGGACACAGTTGTCCTCCTCACCCGGAGAGGCGGGCAGGGCTTGCGGAGACGAGGCGAGCAGTGAGGCGGCGAACAGCGCTGCCGCGCTCAGCCGGTGAATGGCCAGCATGTGCGGATTCCGTGGTGGATCGGGGGGTGCCTGTGAACCGTACCCCCTGTCCAGGGCGCGGGAGATTTCTTGGTGCCGGATGTCCTGCCCGCTGGCGCAGGCGGAAAAGAGTTCCGCGAAGCGATGCGAGCCGGCGGCTCGCTGGCTCGTTGAGGAAGACGCACCGCGTCTCCGCGGTGCGTTTTTCCTGCCGCCCGCTGCTACGGCGCGATCGTCACCACGAGCTCGGGAGGATTGGCGCCCTCGCGGCTCGAGTAGTAGCAGCTGTTGCTCGAGCTCGATTGGATCACGAGGTTCAGCTCGCCCGGACTCGTGAGCGCCGAGGTCAGGTCGAACTCGGCCCACGCGCCCGTGGCCACCGTGCCCGTGCTCGTGACGAGAGGTCCGCTGGGGGCGGGCATGTTGGCCCAGTTGAGTCCGGCCTCGGTCCAGGCGCCGGTGGTCAGGAAGACGCGACCCGCGACGTCGCTGCCGTCGCTCGAGAAGAGCCGCAGCTTGGCCGAGGTCACGCTGCCCGAGAGGCTCGCGAGGTCGAAGCGCAGGTAGGCGTGGTACGAGCCGCCCACGGCCTGGCGCACGCGCAGGGCCGGATCGGAGCCGGCGACCGCGTTCGGGCTGTTCTCGTTGGCGCGCGCGTCGGCCACAGGCAAGAAGGTCCCGCCCGGGGACGGCGCCGTGACGCTGACGAGGTCGGCGCGCACTTCGGTATCGTCGCCGGCCGCGTTCGTGACTTGCAGCGTCACCGTGTACGTGCCCGTCGTCGGGTAGAGGTGCTGCGGGTTCTGCTCGGTCGAGCTCGTGCCGTCGCCGAAGTCCCACAGCCAGCTCGTGGCTCCGCTCGATTGGTCGGTGAAGGCGACGAGCAGCGGTGCCGCCCCCGAGAGCGGCGTGCCCGTGAAGGCGGCCAGCGGCGGACCCGGGTTGCCCGTCACGACCACGAGCTGGGGTGGATTGAGGCCCTCGCGGCTCGAGTAGAGGATCGTGTTCGTGTTGCCGCCGCCGATGCCGAAGGACACGAGACCGGGGCCGCTGATCGCGCTCGTCACGTCGATCTCGACCCAGGTGTTGAGGGTGACCGCGCCCAGCGTCGCCAGTGAGGCCGCGGGCAGGACCGGTTTGTTGTTCCAGTTGACGCCCGTTTCCGTCCAGGCAGACGAAACGGCGTGCAGGCGCCCGCCGCTCGTGCCCGCGTCGGTACAGAAGAGCCGCAGCTTGGCCGAGAGCACGTTGCCCGAGAGGCTGGCGAGATCGAAGCGCAGGAAGCTCTGCCCGGACCCGCCTGTCTGGGTACGCACGCGCAGCGTGCTCTCGATCCCGTAGTTCTTGGTCGGGCTGCCCTCGGCCACGCGTGCGTCGGCGTTTGGCACGAAGGTCCGCGTCGGCGGCGGCGGGCTGACCACCACGTAGTCGAGGCGCGTGAGCGAGCCGATCCCGCCGGGGCCGGTGGCGTCCAGGATCACGAAGTAGGTCCCGGGCGCGGCGTAGGTGTGCGTCGGGTTCTGGGCGCTCGAGCTGCTGCCGTCGCCGAAATCCCAGCTCCATACGGTGGGGGAGCCGGTGGAGGTGTCGCTGAAGCTCACGGAGAGCGGCGCCGGTCCCGCCAGCGGCGTCCCGGTGAAACTCACCACGGGCGGCGACACCGCTCCTGTGGCGAGGAGCAACACGAGCTCGGGCGGGTTCGCGCCCTCGCGGCTCGAGTAGATGGCGCTGTTCGTGGTCCCACCCGCGAGCGCGAAACTCACGAGGCCGTCCGACACGGCCGCCAGGCCGAGCTCGGCCTCGATCCAGAAGCCATTCGTCACCCCGCCCATCACCAGCAGCGGGTTGGCCGGCAGCGCGGGCTTGTTGCTCCAGGTGATGCCGGTTTCGCTCCAGGTGTTGTCCGCGAGCTTGTACACGCTGCCCGCGCTGTTGCTCGGGTCGGTGCAGAAGAGCCGCAGCTTGGCCGAGAGCACGGTGCCGGGCAGCGTGCTC
>JABFRZ010000364.1 GCA_013140785.1 Planctomycetota bacterium
GCCCCTCAAGTCCCCGGCGAACATGCGTCCGCACAGTGTTCACGGGCAGACCCGTCCTGCTCGCGATCACGCGCGGGGCGAGGTCATCGAGGAATCGCATGCAAATCGTCGTGCGGTAGGGCTCGTGGAGCTCTGCGACGGCGGTATTCAACTCGTGCAGCAACTCCTGGCCAACGATCACGTCGATCGCGCTCGGCTGCGCCTCTGCACGGGCCGTGCGCTCCTCGCGCTCGCGCCGATCTCGCTCGCTGTGCAGCGCGTTGCCCGCCACGGTACGCACCCACACGGCAAGCCATGAATCGAGCTCGCCTACCCTCTCTGGATGCAACAGGGCGACCAAGCACGCTTCCTGCCACGCGTCCTCATCGCTCGCCCGGGTTCGGGAACCCGCGCGCGGATAGAAAGTCGAGGTTCCAAGGTGCAGCTCGAAGGCGCGCTCCAAGAGCCGCCGCATGCTGGCGTCCAATCACACCTCCTGCGCAGGATTTCTAGCGAAGAGCCGGTTCCCAGATCGAGGGCACGTCAGCACCCCCAGGCTCCTGTTGCTCAGCGTATCTTGCCGCGGCCCGGAGCGCAACACTTCGTCGAGCTGCGCGCCGCCGTGGTGGCAGACGGCCCCGTGTCAAGCGCCATCGAGGACACAGCTTCGGGTGTGCGGGTGAACTCACATTCGCCCCAGACCTTGTTCATCGGACCGGTCACCGACGGGAAGTCCTCGCGGCGGCGGGCTCGAACGGCTGAGGGCGTGCGGCCTCACGTCGCGCCCTCGATCAGGATCATTTGCGTGCGCGCGGTCGTGCGGCGATGGCAGTCTCCGACCCGTGCGGTGGCTCGATGGTCCCCGGCGCGCGCTTTCGATCATTGCGCTTCTTCCGAAACCCTCCCCTCGGCGCGATTGCCGCGCCCTCCGGTCCGCGTTCGTTCGATCCGCTGGCCCCGAAGGAGTGCACGAATCTCGTCGCCCGAACACGCCGCGCAACAGGCCGAGCTGAAGCGGGCCACGCTCGCTTGGTGGCACGCGAGCGGTGGCGGGGCGGTGGAAGCCCCCTGAGTCGCGTTCGGCGAGTCTGGCTGTCGGCGCCGGGACCCTCAGCGCGTGCCACTCACCGACTCGCGCGTCAGATCGAAGTGCGCCTCGTGGTCGAGCTTGCCGTCCGCGAAGTAGGCCCAGCTCGCGAGGACGTGGTCGGGGCCGAGGATCGTGTAGCTCGCGCGGTGCATGTGACCCTCCTTCGGCGAGGCCATGTTCGTGCCGCGATCGAACTCGAAGGTGAGGGTCGGCTCCGAAGCTCCCACTCCTGTCGCGGACACGAGCACCATGCTGGGCTGGTTCCCCGCCGCGCAGTAGTGGGTGAGGCGCAGGTCGCTGCCGTCGAGGTGATAGAGCGTGAGCATCTCGTGCTCGGTCCCCTCGAACATGTCCTCGAGGAGCGTGTTTCCGCCGGAGGCGAGCCGGTAGCTGAAGGTGACCGGGAACTGGTTGTCGCCGGAGTTGGCGGTCCCGCTCCAGCGACCGACGAGCTGCTTCATCGTGCCGAAGGCCTGAGCGGCCTGATGAGAGTTCGCGCCCTCGTCGCGAACCTCGACGGCGGTGCAGGCGGACAGGGCGGCGCAGAGCGCGACTGAAGCGAGTGTTCTCATGACAGTCCCTCGAGCCAGGGGATGGGGCCGAGATTGTAGTCACGCCTCCTCGAGAGCCGCCATCGTGCGGCCCCGCTCAGGCGGCGCGGATGACGACCGGGAGCGGCGCGCTGCGCGCGGGCGCTCGCCAGGCGCGGCGGGTCTCGATGAGGCTCACGACGAGCGCTCCGAAGACGCCCCCGACAAGAATGACGGCTGCCCAGGAGTTTGCGCGCGCATGGGAAGCGCCGCGCTGGCGGAGTTCGCGTCGCGCCAGAGTGGCGAGCAGCAGGCAGAGCAGGGCGCTCGGCGCGAGTAGCCAGGCGAATCCGCCTCCGAGCAGCGGATCGAAGAGCCACCGGGTCTCGTGGGGCAGGGAGCGTCCGATGTCGTCGTAGTCCTGCGTCGCCGCGAAGAGCGCGAGCGGCAGCGGCCGCAGGACGGCTCCGACGCAGGTCAGGCCGGCGAGGAACATCTCCTTTCCGGTGGCGAGCGTGTAGCGGTGGCGCAGGCGCTGTCCGCCGCTCGAGAGCACCTCGACGTCAGGCTGGAAGGGGTCCGCGTCGTGGAGCGTGAGGGTGAAGGGCTGGAGGACTCGCGAGCTCTCGACCGGCTGCCAGCCATCGATCGTCAGCTGCCAGGCGTGCTGCTCTCCGACCACCACGTCCACCCAGTCGTTTCCAGCGGTGTGGGTCGGGTTCACGCCGAGGTTCGCACTGCAGACCTTGACCGGTCGCTCGCCTCCTGGAAGGGGCAACGGAACGAGCACGGGCGGGGTCTCCGCGTCGATGCGCCAGATGCCCGGGCTCTCCGGATCGATGAGGAACAGGAGCTCCTGATCGATGGAGAACCGACGTGCCTCTCGTAGGAACGCTCGCTTGGAAAAGCGGCCTGAGCCGGGCCGTTCCAAAGCCCATGCGGATCGCCCGCTCTCGAGCCGGTCGATGATCCGCACGGAACCCCACGGCGTGAGCTCGACGTTCCGCACCCCGCCTCGGATCCAGAGGGTCTGGTTCCTCTGCCAGTGATAGACCGAGCGGACGTCGAACGGATCGAAGCGCGGCTCGGCCGGGCGCGGAGCGAGCGTCTCGTTGCCCAGGGATCGGCCCGAGGCCAGGCGCCCCGTCGGGGCGAGGCCCTCGTCCAGGATCTCCTGCACGCCGGCCCGGACGGGCCTGACCAGGGCTAGCTGGTCCGGAGCGATCTCGACGATCCAGGGCCGCTGCATCTGGAGCCGTTGCAGGCTGCTCGCTTCCCAGGAGCTCGTGACGATCGCGCCGAACAGGGCAGCACAGACGGCGACGAGGGGAGCGGCCACGAGCAGAAGGCTCCGCGGCAAGGGCCGATCCGGATCGTGGGGCGTGCAAGAATTCACTCGAGCCACCATCCAGAGCGCGAGTGCCAGCCCCCCGTGAAGGAGCGCGAACACGAGCCAAGGCGGCTCGAAAGAGACCAACACCGACTGCAGCGCGAGCAACGCAATCGCCGTCAGGATTCCGAGCGCGACCCTGCCGACCCACGCGAGTGGGAGTGTCAGAACGAACAACGTCAGTGCATGCGTGGCCAGGCCGAGGGACGTTCCCGCCGCCAGGATCCCCCAGCCGCGCGCATCGGCACCCGCTGCGCCGAAGCCGAACACGAGCTCGCGCAGCCAGAGAAGCGCGACGGCGACGACCGGCCAGGAGAGCAACACGGTCACGGCCGCGACCGTCTGGCTCCAGTACAGATGCTGCGGTGTGATCGCGCGTTGGCGGACGTACTCGCTCGTGCGAGAGAGGTGCTCGCGCGCGACCTGGAACCCCGCCAGCAGCGCGGCCAGCAACGGCAGCAGCAGCCACAAGCCTTCGACCAGCCCGTAGCCGGGCAGGACGAAGACGTTCTCGAAGCGCAGCTCGAACAGGAGCACCGTACACGCCACGGCACCGGTGCACGCTGCGATCGTCAGCCACACACGGTCCTTCTGGATCAGGGCCAAGGTCTTGTTCATCTCGAGTTCTCCGTGCCCGTGGTCAGGTCGAGGAACAGCTCTTCGAGGTCCGGCACGAGCGGCTCCGAGACGTGCGTGGCACCCGCGCGCAACGTCGCCTCGCGTGCCTCGTCCAGGTCCAGCAGTGTGAGCTCGTAGGCCTCGCTGACCTTGCGTGCGCGCAGCAGGCCATCGACCAACGGCTCCGCCCCGTGGCCGTTGACCTTCCTCGGTATCCACTGGCGCTTCTGCACGCGCCGCTTGAGCTCGTCCAGCGGGGCATCGACGATCAGGGCGCCCCCGTGCAGGATGCCAACCCGGTCGGCGATGCGCTCGACGTCGGTCAGGATGTGGCTCGAGAAGAGCACCGCGCAGCCGCGCTCGGCCAGGAGCTCGATCAGCGTGTCGAGCAGTTGCCGGCGCATGACGACGTCGAGACCCATGGCCGGGTCGTCGAAGACCAGGACCTCGGGGCTGGTCGCGGCCACCAGGATCAGCGCCACTTGCGCGCGCTGCCCGCGTGACAAGTGCCACACGTGCTTCTCGAGCGGGAGGCCGGCGCGCGCGAGCTCGCGCTCGGCCAGCGCCGGCTCGAAGCGCGTGCGAGTCTCGGCCTCGAAGCGCAAGAGGTCGCACACGCGCAGCTCCGGGTACAGATGCTGGCCCTCGGCGACATAGCCGATGCGCTCGCGGTCCGCGCTCGTCAGGGCGGCGCTGGGCCGTCCGAGGATGAAGGCCTCGCCCTCGTGCGGCTTCAGGAATCCGAGCAAGATGCGCAGCGCCGTGGTCTTGCCCGAGCCGTTGCGGCCGAGCAGGGCGAAGACCTCGCCGGGCTTCACCGCGAGCTCCAGCCCGCGCAGGACCTCCTGCTGTCCGAAGTGGCGGCGCACGCCGCGGAACTCGATCGCGTTCGTCATCGGGTTTTCCTCTGCTTCACGTCCAGCGCGTCCAGGCGCTGCTCCATGGCCTCGCGGATCTCGAGCGGTCCGAACCCCAGGTGAAAGGCCTCGGTCACGGCTTTGGTCACGAGTCGCTCGAGGCGCGTCCGCCGCTCCTTCGCCGCCAGCTCGCTCGGCCGGTCGCTGACGAAGCAACCCGCTCCCTGCCGACGCACGATCACCCCGTCGCGCTCCAGTGTCTCGATCGCCCGCACCACGGTGTTGGGGTTTATGGAGAGCTGTCGGGCCAGCTCGCGCACGGAGGGCAGCTTGTCCCCGCTCGACAGGGTCCCTTCCGCGACCGCGCGCTTGACCTGGAAGACGAGCTGTTCGAACAGCGGCTCGCCCGAACGGGGATCGACGCGCAACAACATGACTGTTCTACTGTTCTAGTGCTGCTGGTACAGTCTGTCAACCCCCTGGCTGGAACCGGGTCGAGCCCTCCGGGGAATGCCCTTGCGCGGCCGGGTGTGCACGTTCGCTAGGCTCTGCTCCGATGAAAGGCTGGCTGTTCGCCGCGTTCGCCCTCCTGCATGCGCCCCTGGCTGCGGGCTTCGCGCAGGACGGGCGGCGCGAGGAAGCGCTGGAGGCCTTCAAGGAGGAGCGCCAGCGCGTGCTCGTCCAGATCGGCCAGCGCCACCTCGAGTACGGCGTCGAGCTGCGCGACAAGGGGCTGCACCTGCAGGCCGCGATGCAGCTCGTGCTGGCGGTGGACGCCTCGCGCGGCCGCAACGAGAGGGCGCGCGTGGTGCTCGGCGTGATGCGGCGCTACCAGGATGCCTTCTGGAAGCGCCGGCCCGCGGCGCCCACGCCGGCGCGGCTCGAGAGCTACGCGAAGAAGGCCGGGAAGCTGCGCTTACAGGGCCAGGAGGACTTGTTCGGGCTCGTGAAGTGGGCCGAGAAGAAGCGCCTGGACGAGCAGGCCTACGACGAGCTCGAGGAGCTCCTGCTCGCGCTGGACGAGCCGCTCGAGTTCGACGAGCGTGGGGCGCTCGTGCTCGCGGGCATGAAGCTCGACGGCGCGCTGGCCGAGCGCGTGCGCGCCAGCGCGATCGAGATCAACGGGCGGCCGTACGTGCGCGACATCGTCCTGCGGCGCGTGCCAGAGATCCGCCACGTGTTCGAATCGACCTCGCCCGGGCTGCGCGTGCGCTCGACCAGGAGCGTGGAGGACTCGGCGGCGCTGCACGCGGCGGCCACGGCGCTCTTGCCCGTGCTGTCGGCGGAGCTCGGCCTGATCCCGGACCGGCGCCTGCAGATCTTCGTGCTGGGTGAGCGCAAGCGCTACAACGCCTACCTCGACATCGCCGGGCTCTCCTCGCACCGCGCGGCCGACGGCTTCGCCGACCGCGTGGCCAACGCGGCGGTCTTGTGCAGCGAAGGCAGCACGCCGGAGTTCGTGCTCGGGCTCGCGCTGCACGAGCTGACACACCTCTATCAGCTCAGCGTGTCGCCGGCCGCGTTCCCGAGCTGGTACATGGAGGGCTGCGCCGAGACCTTCGGGGGCGAGGGTACGTTTCGCTGGGACGGGCACACGCTGGTGGTGGGCGAGAAGATGGCTCCCGGCCGGCTCGACGAGCTGCGCGCAGCGCCCATGCCGTTGCGTGACTTGCTCGCGGCGGACGCGCTCGCGCTGCTGGCGCAGGATCGCGCGGCGGCGCGCCGCTTCTACGCGGGAGCCTGGGCCTTCCTGCGCTTCCTCGAAGAGGGCGCCGGACCAGCGGTGGCCGAGCAACTCGAGCGCTGGCGCGACGCGTGCCTCGGCTCGATCCTCGGCGCGGATCTCTACAAGCCCTACCTGATGGACTCGGGCGGCAGTCACGCGCTCTTCCTCGAGCTGTTCGAGCCGGACCTCGCGCGCCTGGAGACGGAGTTCGCGGCCTGGTTGCAGACTCTGTGAGCGTCGGTCAGCCGAGCTTCTGACCGGGCTGTTGGCGCGCGCCGCGCAGGAATTCGGCGGCGGCGAGCACGCGCTTGCCGGCGACCTGCACCTCGAGCAGCTCGAGCGCGCCATCACCCGCGGCCACGCGCCAGCGCGGGCCAGCTTCGAGGATCGTGCCGGGCGCGCCGTTGCTCCCTCCCTCGGCGCTGGTCGCGAGCGCGCGCCAGACCAGGAGCTCCGCCCCGCTCGCGACCAGCGCCGAGGGAG
>JABFRZ010000565.1 GCA_013140785.1 Planctomycetota bacterium
GGCCTATCGAGCGACCTACGCCGAGGCGCTGGGGGAACGCTGACCCGAGCTGCTCTCTGCGCGCCACCTGGCCGAGAGGACGCACGCGGAGCCGCGGCGAGCCTTCAGCGCCGAGGTTTCTTCCCGCGCCCTGGGCGACGCGGCCGCCCACGCCCGAGTGGTCGCACGCGAGGAGGTCGTCCTTTCCGATGCGGCGCACGTCGCGCTTCTTCAGGGTCACAAGCGCTTGCGTCTCGCCCGAGCCTCGTACGAACTCGACTTCGAGGGCATCCGGCGCGTAGATCTCCACCACCGCGCCGACATCACCACGCTTGAGCCCGAGATCGGGCAGGTCCTTGTTCAGGAGCGCGGTTTCCAGGAGCTTGAACTTCATGACTGGGATCTCGGGTAGGCCGTCACGAATCGCGGTGGAGCCTGCGGGACGCGAATGACCCAGTAGCTGACGATGCTGGCACCGCGATTCTAGGGCCCACGGATTCGAACGGACTCCAACGCTGCGGAGCGAAAGAGTCGAAGAAGAGGGCCTTGGGACGGCCGACCGGGTGGTCCGGATTCAGCAGGTAAGCCCGCAGTTTGGAGACCGGGATGAGCGCTTCCTCGTAGCGCGGATGGTGCGCATGGAAGCCGACTCTCGCCATGTCGGCGCAGACCGACAGGGCGAACGATCGGTTTCAGTCCGCTTGCTCTGCGTGCGGCAGTACCCTCGACCCGAGCGCAGCCTCGCCCAGAGCCCCTCGCGCACCGCGCGACTCGCCCGCGCCTGCAGCAACCGATCGAAGAGCTTGAGACTCGACTCTCGCCCCGCCTCCCAGCGCGCGAGGACGAGCGCCTCCTCCGCATCGAGCTCCGTCGCCGCCAGCACCCCACGGATCGCCCGCACACTCGCCGACTCCGGCTCCCATTCCGGCGGCGACCCGTGCACGACGCGCGCGAGCTGCGTCCAGGGGATGCGGTCGAGGAAGGTGTCGGGGGTCATGGGCTCAGGGGTTCATGCTCAGCGGCCGCCGAAGAAGACCGTCAGGTTGCCACGAACGGGAACAGGGGCCGGAGGCGGGTTGACCCTGTTCGCCAGGACGAGGTCCTGGTCGCCATCGCCGTCGAGGTCCACTGCCACGACCGAGGTGGGAAACGCTCCCCCTGAGGCGAGCGCGAGCGGAGCCATCCCGAAGCTCCCGGGCGAGAGCTGGAAGAACGCGGTCAGGTCGAAACCGAGCTCGTTGGCCGAGACGAGGTCCAGGTCGCCGTCACCGTCCAGGTCCGCCGCCGCGACCGAGACGGGCCCGTCGGTCGTCGCGGAGTCTCCGAGCGTGAGGGGAACGGCGAAGCTCCCGGGCGAGAGCTGGAGGAAGACCGTCAGGTCGTCGCCGTCGCTGTTGGCCGAGACGAGGTCGAGGTCGCCGTCGGCGTCGAGGTCGATTGCCGCGATCGAGACAGGTCCGTCGGTCATCGCGGAGTCTCCGAGCGTGAGGGGAACGGCGAAGCTCCCGGGCGAGAGCTGGTGGAAGATCGTGAGGTCGTCGCCGTCGCTGTTGGCCGAGACGAGGTCGAGGTCGCCGTCGGCGTCGAGGTCCACTGCCACGACCGAGACGGGCCCGTCGGTCGTCGCCGAGTCTCCGAGAACGAGCGGATCCATGGCGAAGCTCCCGGGCGAGAGCTGGAGGAAGACCGTCAGGTCGTCGCTGTCGCGGTTGGCCGAGACGAGGTCCGGGTCGCCGTCGCCGTCGAGGTCCGCCGCCGCGACCGACACGGGAGCGTCCATCCCCCCGAGCACCTGGTCGGGGCTGGCAGGGAAGCTCCCTCCCGGCTCCTGGAGGAAGACGGTCAGGTCGTCACCGAGCTCGTTCGCCGAGACGAGGTCCATGTCACCGTCGCCGTCGAGGTCCAACGCCGCGACCGAGCGGGGGGAGCTGGTGATCGTCGAATCTCCGAGCGTGATCGGGACGACCGCGAAGCTCCCGGGCGAGAGCTGGTGGAAGAGCGCCAGGTTGTCGTCGACCTGGTTCGCCATGACGAGGTCGAGGTCGCCGTCCCCGTCGAGGTCCGACGCGGCCACCGAGGCAGGCCTGCGAGTCACCGCGGTGTCGCCGAGCACGAGCGGAGCGCCTCCGAAGCTCCCGGGCGAGGCCTGGAAGAAGACCGCCAGGGTGTTGCCGTTGATCTCGTTGGCCGAGACGAGGTCGAGGTCGCCGTCCCCGTCGAGGTCCGCCGCCGCGACGGAGGCGGGGCTGAACGTCGTCACGGGGTCTCCGAGCACGAGCGGAGTCGTGGCGAAGCTCCCGGGCGCGAGCTGGAAGAAGACCGTCAGGTTGTCGCCGTCGATGTTGGCCGAGACGAGGTCGAGGTCGCCGTCGCCGTCGAGGTCCGCCGCCGCGACCGAGAGGGGCCTCTGAGGCAACGGGAGCCTGCCGAGCGTCAGCGACGGAGTGGCCTCGAAGCTCCCGGGCGCGAGCTGGAAGAAGACCGTCAGGTCGTTGCCGTCGCGGTTCGCCGAGACGAGGTCGAGGTCGCCGTCGCCGTCCAGGTCCGCCGCCGCGACCGTGGTGGGGCCGTCGGTCGTCGCGGAGTCTCCGAGCGTGAGCGGAGCCGCGGCGAAGCTCCCGGGCGAGGTCTGGAAGAAGACCGTCAAGTTGTCGCCCACCTGGTTGGCCGAGGCGAGGTCGAGGTCCCCGTCGCCGTCGAGGTCCGCGGCCGCGACCGAGATGGGCCAGTTCGTCGTCGCAGAGTCTCCGAGCGTGAGCGGAGCCGCGGCGAAGCTCCCGGGCGCGCCCTGGAAGAAGACCGTCAGGTTGCCGCCGACGTTGGCCGAGACGAGGTCGAGGTCGCCATCGCCGTCCAGGTCCGCCGGCGCGACCGAGGTGGGGCCGTTCGTCCTCCCCAGACCACCGAGCCTGAGCGGAGGCTGTGCGAAGGTGCCGGGCGAGAGCTGGAAGAAGACCGCCAGGTCGTGGCCGGCGTTGTTGGCCGAGACGAGGTCGAGGTCGCCGTCACCGTCGAGGTCCGCCGCCGCGACCGAGAAGGGCGCGTTCGTCGTCAGGGAACCTCCCAGCGTGAGCGAAGGAGCGGTCGCGAAGCTCCCCGAGCTCTGGAAGAAGACCGTCAGGTTGTCGCCGTCGCGGTTCGCCGAGACGAGGTCCAGGTCGCCGTCTCCATCGAGGTCTGCCACCGCGACCTTGCGGGGTCGCTGCGTGATCGTGTCGCCGCCGAGCGTGAGCGCATCGACTTCCAGCTCGCCGCGCACGCGCTTCGGGGCCCCGGCGTCCACCGCGAGACCGAGCTCGTCGCCTTGCGCCACGGCTCGCAGGGAGATGAGGCCCGTGAATGCGTCAGCGCTGTCCCAAACGAAGCGTCCTGCGACCCCCTGCGCGCTAGCGCGCAGCAAGCGGTGAGCCTCCTCGGCCAGGCGCCAGGGCTGACCGGGGCTCGGAACGGGGTCGAAGGGCTGTTCCACCGAGACGTCCTGCGAGGACGTCGAATGGGCCGCGATCACCCGCCGCTGCTCGATGCCGCCCGCCGCGAGGAGCTCGTTCGAGCCGGGAAGGCACAAGAGCCGCAGCCCGTCGGGACCGGCGGCGACGCTCACCACGTCCGTGGCCGTCGGTTCGCCGATCGGGAAGGCGCGGTTCCCGCCCGTCGCGCCGAGGTCGAGGCCCAGGAGCTGGCGGCCGCCGCCGGGCGCGCTCGTCACGACCAGCATGCGCGAGCCGGAGCGCTCCAGGGCGAGCGCTTCCGGTGCCTCCAGGGTTCCGAGCTGCATGTCCGCGGTCTTCACGACCACAGGTAGCTCCGCGTACGAGTCGAGCTCGATGGCGAGGACGCGGTTCGCGTCGCGTTCGCCGAGGTGGATCCGGTGCGGCTGCAGCGGGTCGACGACGAGCCCCCAGGGCGCGGCGAGATCCGTGAGGAGCTTCCCGATCTGCGGTGCCAGCGGATCGCGGTAGTCGAGATGGAAGAGCGACGAGCCCGCCGTGAAGACGAGGGCGTTCGTCCCCAGGCTGGCGACCCCGCGCACGGGCGCAGGCTCGGTGCCGTCGGAGACCATGAGCTCGGTCTGCACGCCGCTCTCGAGCTCCACGCGCTCGATGCGCCAGGTCCCTGCGTCGTCCAGAGCGACCAACATGGCCTTCTCGCCGCGCTCGATGGCCATGGCGCTCGGGATGGCCGCGCCGAGCATTGCGATCTCACGCACGACGGCGCCCGTTGCGAGCTCGATCTCACGCAGGCGGCCGTTGGCGGGGATGTCGAGCACGAGTGCGGTAAGGCCGTCGCCGACCGGCAACGCCACGATGGGGGAGACGAGCGGGTTCGAGCTCCACGTCGGCGTGATCGGCGCCGGGATCGACGACGGCCGCAGCAGCTCGAGCGTCCGGCCTTCGATTCCCGAGGCCAGAATCCACGACTCGCTCGAGGCGAGCTCGGGCAAGCGCACGGTGTTCTCGTCGATCGGCACGACGCGTCCCTTCGCGTAGTGGGGGTACGGCGTGCAGACGTGCTTCTCCTGGCGCCGGACCGGATGCGCCAGGATCGCATCGAGCGCGGCCATGTCAGTCGGCAGCTCCGGGAACTCCTCGCCCTCACGCCGCCACTGGAAGATCGTCTCGACCACGTCGCCCTCCTCGTCGATCACGCGGAACGGCACGGGGATCCCGCGCCGCTCGTCGGGATTGGCGAGCACGGCGTCGTTGAAGAGCTGCACGATCGGCGCCGCGTTGTTGTCCACGCGGAAGGGGCCGCTCGCGAGGGCTTCGCCCTCGAGCGCGAAGTCCGTGGCGGTGAAGCGCAGCGCCACCACGCGCTCGAGGTCGTGCAGGTCGGTGTCGGTGTCCCAGAAGAAGTCGAGCTGCGTTCCAGTGCGCGCAACGCGCACGTTGTCGAGGCCGAAGCCCGTGGCCGGCTGCCAGCCCGCGTCCGGCGCGTCGCCCTGGATGTCGAACTCCGGCACGACCGTGACCACGTCGTCCGAGGAGTCCTCGACACTCACCTCGACGCGCACGATCCCGGCGGCCTCGCCTTCGTCCGGGTCGATGATCGGCGTCGCGGCGGTCACCTCGGGCGCGTCGTTGCCGAGCGAGAGCGGCTCGTCGTCGCCGAGCACGGACTGGGCCCCGCTGGAGAGGCGCGCCACGAGCTGGACGCCCTCGACGAAGCGGCCGTCGTCGGGCCAGTCGGGAAAGGCCTCGTCGGGAAAGTGCCACTCGAGCTCCAGCGCGAGCGCCTGGTTGCCGCTGGGGATCGCGACCGACGAACCGTTCGAGGGGAAGCCCGGTCCGCTGACCTCCGTCAGGGTCTCGGCATCACTCAGGCCGCCCCCGACGAGCGGCACGCGCGCGCTCAGCTCGAGCTGCACGCTCTGGCCCTCGCGGTCGGAGAGCTCCACGTGGATGCGGCCCGGCGCGGTGCGGGAGACCGGCACCTCGAGGTTCGCGATCGAGGGGCTCGAGTTGCTGCCCCCGCCGTTGCCGGAGCTGGACACGATTCCGGCCGTGCCGGCGCCGCAGCCGGCGGCGAGCAGGGTGGCGCCGAGCAACGCGGCGGCGAGGGCCAAGAACAGTTGCGGGGCCTCGTGGCGGCGGCGGGTCATGCTTCATTCCTCCGGCGATCGCGTCGCCCTGGTCGAGCCTCGGTAGTGGTCGGTCTCCTCGAAGCTCCCATCCGGAGCGGAGTCCGCCACCCACGCAGATTCTCGAGTCTAAGGCTGCGGCCAGGAAACGATGGGGAGAATGTGTGCCTCCCGCCGACTGGCGTCGGCGACGTGCACCGCATCCTGCCGGGCGCGCAGGTGCGCTTCGTGGTTGCGCCCGCATCCGGCGAGCACCGCGCGTTGGGCGAGCGCTTCGCGCCGCTCAGCGCTTGCGCCAGCCGCGGCCGCGCAGCATCCACAGCGCCGTGCGCAGGAGGATCACGCTGTCGAGCCTCCAGCCGAGCGCACGGCGGTAGCGCCCGTTGAGCGCGCGCTTCACGCGATAGGCCGCGGCGTCGCCGCCGTCGGTGTAGCCCTGGGTGATCTGCGCGTAGCCCGTCAGGCCGGGCTTGAGCGCGAGGCGCTCGCTGAAGCCCGGGCAGTGCCGCGCGGCCCAGAGCTCGGTCGCGAGCATCTCCGGCCGCGGCCCGATCAGGCTCATGTCGCCGGTGAGCACGTTCCACAGCTGCGGCAGCTCGTCCAAGTGCGTGTTGCGCAGGAAGCGTCCGAAGCGCGTCACGCGCGCGTGGTCGTCGCCCGGCTGCTCGCGCATCGTGCGAAACTTGTAGAGCGTGAAGGTGCGGCCGCGCCAGCCGACGCGCGGCTGCGCGAAGAGCACGCGCCGCGCACTGCGTTGCACCCACAGGTTGACGAGCGCGACCGGCAGCGCGAAGCACAGCGCCGGCGGGACCAGGACCAGCGTCGCGGCAAACAGGAACGGCGCGCGCAAGCCGCGCGCGTACGGCCCGCGCGGAGTCAAGCGCTCCCAGTCCTCGCTCGTGCGCTCCCATGGCTGTGCGAGACGGAAGCCGTCGCCGTCGCGCACACCAGCCCCGGACCCGACCTCCAGGGCCTCGGGTCGCAGCGGGAGGGGCTGCGGTTCCAGCTCAATCGTCGCCATGCGTGAAAGCGGTGATCCAGGATCGACCGCCGACGCCCGGAACTCCAGCGCCATTCCCCGCGCCCGCCAGGCCTCGAGCGCGGGTCTCGAAGAC
>JABFRZ010000347.1 GCA_013140785.1 Planctomycetota bacterium
GGCTCGCGAGGCGCGCGCCCGAGTGCGCGGCGGGCTCGACCACCACCAGCTCCTCGAGCGTGCCGCGCTCCCAGTGCGGCACGAGCACCGGCTCGAGGCGCACGTTCTCGAAGCCCAGGCGCTGCATGGCCTCGCGCCCCCATTCGACCGCGCGCGCGGCGCCCTCCGAGCCCGCCAAGCGATGCGGAGCGCGCGTGCACAGCTCGCTCAGCAGAGCGTAGCCCTGCGGAGCCGCGAGGCCCTCGGCCAAGAGCTCGGGCACGTACACCGGTCCGCTCGCGCGCGGGCTCTCGGGCGCGAGCGCGACCGCCGGCAGCGTAGCCGACGGCCGCGCAGCGGACGTCGGAACCGAGGAGGTACCGTCGGGCTTGCACGCGAAGCAGGCGGCAAGGGACGCGGCGAATGGGACAAGAACGACGGAAAGAGCAGGGGCTCCGTGCAGGGGCTTCATCGCCCGCCAGCGTAGCGCATGCCTGCGATGTCCCTTGCCCGAAACGGCTGCACGCCCTTAGGCTCCTGGTGGAAATGCGTGTGTTGCTGCGACTCCTGCCGCTGGTGCTGCTCGGGTACGTGCTCTACCTCTTCACGAGGCCCGCGCCGAACGCCCAAGCCGGGGACGGAGACGTGCTCGGGAGGCTGCGCTTCGTGGACATCGCAGCCCAGGCCGGAATCGACGTCGTCAACGTCTCGGGCGATCCGCGCCGCTGGTACATCCCGGAGAGCAACGGCAACGGTGCCGCCTGGCTCGATTTCGAGGACGACGGCGACCTCGACCTCTTCATCGGCAACGGCCAACGCCTGCGCTACGTGGAGGACGGCAAGCGCTTGGAGGTCGTGCGCGCGGCCACCAGCCGCCTGTACCTGGCCGAACGCCCGCTGCACTTCCGCGACGCCTCGCTGGAGACCGGCGCCGCGCGCAGCGACTGGGTCAACGTGGTCGCGGCGGGCGACGCGGACAACGACGGCGACACGGACCTGTATCTCGGGTGCTTTGGTCCGGACGTGTTCCTCCGCAAGGAAGGCAACCGTTTGGTGGATGCCACGAAGGCGAGCGGCCTCGGCAACGAGCTGTGGGCCGCGGGTGCGGCCTTCGGCGACGCCGACCGTGATGGGCACCTCGACCTATACGTGGCCAACTATTGCCGCTTCGACCTCGAGCACCCGCCCGCGGACGGCCAGCGCAACAGGATCGACGGCATCGAGGTCGCGTGGGGCCCGGAAGGGGAGAACCAGCGCGGCTACAACGCCGGCGCGCCGGACGTCTACTTCCAGAACGACGGCAAGGGCGGCTTCGTCGAGTGGACCAAGGAGGCCGGCCTCGCGCTCGCGCAGCCGCTGTGCTCCTACGGCGCCGTGTGGAGCGACATCACCGACGACGGCTGGCCCGATCTCATGGTCGCGAACGACCTCCAGCCCGCCAACCTGTTCGTGAACCAGGGCGAGGGCCGCTTCCGCGACGAGGCGCTCGCGCGTGGCTTCGCGCTCAGCTCCGATGGCCGGGCGACTGGCGCGATGGGACTCCTGGTCGAGGACATCGACAACGACGGTGACTACGATGTGCTGCGCACGAACTTCGACCTCGAGGCGAACTGTCTGCACGTCAACGACGGCAGCGCGCACTTCGAGGACAAGGCCGCGGCCTACGGCCTAGGCGCACCCAGCCTGGACAAGCTCGGCTGGGACGGGGCCTTCTTCGACGCCGACCGCGACGGCGACCTCGACCTGATGATCGCGAACGGCCACGTCTACCCACAGGCGCAGGCGATCGGCATGAGCCCCTGGCTCCAGCCGACGCAGGTTTTCGAGGGCGTGCCCCACCGCACCTACGGCACGGTCTGGGAGGAGATCACGAAGGACGCCGGCCCTGGGCTCGCGCCGCTGCGCTCGGCGCGTGGCCTGGCCATCGCCGACGCCGACGACGACGGCGACCACGACGTGCTGGTGATCGACCTCGACGAGCGCCCGCGCCTGCTGCGCAACGACAGCCCGAAGCGCGGCCACTGGCTGGGCCTCGAGCTGGTCGGCAAGCTCTCGAACGGCGTGGGCTCGAACGGCGTGGGCTCTACCGTCGACGCGCTCGGCAGCAAGGTCGAGATCAGGGCCGGCGCCAAGACCTGGACGCGCGAGGTGCGCGCCGGGAACGGCCTCTACTCGAGCAACGACCGCCGCGTGCTGGTGGGCCTCGGCGACGTGGGGCGCGTGGACTCGGTCACCATCCGCTGGCCGAACGGCAGCGTGCAGGTCGAGCCGCAGGTGCCGATCGACCGCTACTTCGTGATCCAGGAACGCGCCGTCGTCCAGAAACACGCCGAACCGCGCTAGCGCGGTTCTCCCTGCCGGCCCAGGCTCTATCGCGCTCTATCATGGCCGCGCCTCCCGAAGCCCACGAACACGCCCATGAGAGTCGCCCTCGTCTTTCCGCCCCAGGGGCACTTCACCCAGCCGTACCTCAGCCTGCCGTCGCTCGCGGCGTACTTGCGCGCGAACGGGTATCCGGAGGTGTGGCAGCTCGACGAGAGCATCGAGGCCTACGACCACTTCCTGTCGCGTGAACGGCTCGAGCGCTCGCTGGCGCGCATCCAGGCACCGGCGAAGCTGGCGGAGCTCGAAGCGAAGCCCGAGCTGTGCTTCTCGGAGATGGAGCGCTACCAGACGCTGTCCGAGATCGCGCTGATCGGGGAGGAGGTCGCGGGCTCGATCGAGGAGGCCAAGCGCGTGCTGCGCTCGAAGGAGGAGTTCTACGACTACGAGCGCTACCTCTGGGCCGGACGCACGGTCGAGCAGGGCCTGCGCATCTTCTCGCAGGAGTTCGCGCCCACGCGGCTCACCGCGCACGGCTTCGTGATGCGCTACCGCGTCGAGCGCAGCCGCGAGATCGTGGCGGCGCTCTCGGACGAGCGCGAGAACCCGTACCTCGAGTACTTCCGCGAGCAGACCCTGCCGCGTCTCGCGGCGATCGACCCGGACCTCGTGGGGATCTCGATCACATTCCCGAGCCAGGCCATCCCGGCCCTGACGCTGGCGCGCCTCATCAAGCAGTGGAAGCCCTCGGTACACATCACGGTGGGCGGCGGGCTGATGGCCTACGTGGCCGACAAGCTCGCCAAGCAGCCGGCGCTGTGGACGCTGATCGACAGCATCGTGCTGCTGGAGGGCGAGCGCCCGCTGCTCGCCTTGTGCGAGGTCGTGGAAGGCCAGCGCACGCTCGCGCAGGTCTCGAACCTGATCTACCGCGACGCGGCAAGCGGGCAGGTCGTGAAGACGACCCAGATCGACCCGCTCGACATCAAGACCCTACCCACGCCCGACTTCGACGGCCTGCCGCTCGCCAAGTACTTCTCGCCCGAGCTCGTGCTGCCGCTGGCCGCCACGCGCGGCTGCTACTGGGGCAAGTGCGTCTTCTGCACGCTCTACACCGTCATCGGGCCGGGCTATCGCGGGCGCACGGTCGAGCAGACGATCGAGGACATGCGCGTGCTGCAAGAGAAGTACGGCGCGAACTCGTTCTACCTCGCCATCGAGGATCTGCCGCCCAACATGGCCAAGCGCTTCCCGCGCGCGATCCTGGACGCGGGCCTGAAGATCAACTGGTGGTGCGACGCGCGCCTCGAGCACGACGTGTTCGACGCCGAGACCTGCCGCGAGCTGGCGGCCTCGGGCTGCAAACGCATCGCCTACGGCTACGAGAGCTCGTCCCAGCGCGTGCTCACGGCCATGTGCAAGGGCATCGACCCCGACAAGAGCCTGGAGCTGATCCGGAACACGCACGCGGCCGGGATCTCGGTCACGCTCTACGCCATGGTCGGCTTCCCGACCGAGACGCGCGAGGAGGCGCGCGCGACGCTCGCGACGATCCTCGCGAACCAGCGCTGGATCCAAGAAGTCAGCGTGCGCGTCTTCTACCTGGACGAGAGCTCGGAGATCTTCCGCCGCCGCAGCGAGTTCGACATCGTCGAGATCTACCCGGATCCCGAGGCCGACCTGCAGGTCTACTACGACTTCAAGACCGGCAGCGGCATGACGCGGCCCGAGGCGCGCCAGACGTATCTCGAGTTCACGGCCGCCTTGCGCTCGCATTTCCCAGTGTTCCAGAACACGAACATGCTCTACCACGAGCTGAAGAGTCACTACTTCCTGTACCTCGTGAAGCACGGGAGCTGGGAGGCGCTGCGCCGCAACGTGCTCGAGCCCGGCGAGGGCACGCCGCAGGGCCGCGGCACGAGCGCCCAGCCGCGACGCAAGGCGCGCCTGGTCGAGCGCGAGCTCGCCTACGACCGCTCCGAGATCGACCGCATCGTCTCCTCGATCGACTCCGCCACCGTGCGCCCGCGCTACCAGTCGGACCTGTTCGAGCCCGAGGACCTGGCGCGCTTCGATCGCGAGATGCCACCGCTCGCGCGCGCGCCCTCCAAGCTCGTCTACGACCCCGCGAGCGGCGAGGTGCAGTGCCTGTCCCCCGCCGCGGCCGAGGTGCTCGAGCGCTGCGACGGCTCGCGCACCCTGGCCGAGGTGGTCGAGATCTTCCCCGCGACCGTGCGCGCCGAGGCCGAGCGCTGCGTCCAAGAGATCGCGCGCGCCGGCCTGCTCGTCTGACCCACCCACCCGAACGAGGACTCCACCGCCATGAAGGACGAGAAGAAGCCGAACGAGGCCGAGCCCGCGAAGTCACCCGCGCCGCCCGAGAAGGCGACCGAGAACGGCGCCGAAGCCGCCCGGAAGAAGCCCGCCTACGTCTTCAAGATCGTGCCCGCCGACCCGAAGAACGCCTTCGACTTCGAGGACGTGGCCGACAAGTAGGGGCGCGGCGGAGCGCGGGCCGCGCCGCGCTCAGAATCAACGCTGAATCAACGCTGGCGCAGCTTGGGCTGCACCGTGATGGGGAACGAGCAGATGGATTGGTTCCCCGCGGCGTCCGTGGCCGTGCAGGTGACTAGCGTGGTGCCCGGCGGGAAGAAGCTGCCCGAGGGCGGCACGCACACGATCACGGGCGCGGGGTCGCAAGCGTCCACGGCCGAGACGGTGAAGGTCACGACTTCGCCTGGTCCATTCGAGGCCTGATCGATGCGACCGATCGAGCTCGGGCAGGTGAGCACGGGCGTCGAGTCCAGGCGGCCCGACTTGGCGAGGAAGCTGTCGCCGGAGTCGATCGCGCTTGTGAATCCCCCTCCCGCGTAGAGCGCCGGCCCGTTGCCGTCGTCGTACCCCCTCAGGGCTGAAACGAAGCCGTTCATCCCGCTGCCCAGCGCTGTCCAGCTCGAGCCATCCCACTTCGCGATCCCGTTCGCCGGCACGCCGCCCGCGGTCCCGAAGTAGCCTCCTGCGTAGAGCGCCGGCCCGCTGCCGTCGTCGTACACCGCCAGGGCTACGACGAAGCCATTCATCCCGCTGCCGAGCGGCGACCAGCTCGAGCCGTTCCACTTGGCGATATTGTTCGCCTCCTGGCTGCCTGCGGTCGAGAATTGGCCCCCGGCGTAGAGCGCCGGCCCGCCGCCGTCGTCGCCAGGAAGAGAGCCGACCGGGCCCCGTCGATGGGGGAAGATGCGTGGGCCCGGCCGGCCCGAAGAACCAGGGAAGCGTGCTCGCGAGTCGCGAGTCGGTGCGGCATCGGAGGTCTGCGCGAGGGTCGTCTCCTCTGGCTTGTTCCTACCGCTTGCGCGGAAACCCGACACACCCCTGCGTGTCCCGTGAATCCGCTACTAGACGGACACCAGTGTGAGCACGCGCGGTCAGGTGAGTATGAGTGCCGGATCAACCTTCGATCAAGCCGGGTCGCCGGCGCCCGGCGCGCCTATTCTGGAGCGCCGCCCGCGCCTCGCCACTCCTCCGTGACCGCCCTCCGCTCTCTCTACTCTCTCTACCGGACCCCGGAGCCGCAGCACCTGACCGGGCTCGGCGCATTGGTCCTGGTCGCGGGCTTGCAGGCCTCCCAGGCCGTCCCCGACCGAGCCGAAGCCAGGCTCGATGAAGATACAGCCGAGGTCGTCCGAGTCGTGGATGGGGACACGCTCGAGGTGCTGCTCGGCGTGCCCCCTGACGGCGAGAGCGTGAAGCTGCGGCTCTGCTCGGTGGACACCGAGGAGAAGATCAGCGGGCGCGCCTCGAGCTCGCCCACCAAGCCCGAGACGGTCTTTGGCGAGGAAACGGCGCAGTGGGCGCGGGGTTTCTTCGCGGAACTGGAGCGCGAGAGCGGCGGCGAGCTACGCGTCGGGCTCGCCTTCCCCGAAGGCCGGCGCACGGACGTCTACGGGCGGCTCCTGTGTCACGTGCTGCTCCCCGATGGGCGCGACTTCAACCTGCTCTTGGTCGAGCAGGGCAAGAGCCCCTACTTCAACAAGTACGGCAACAGCCCGATCGCGCACGCGGCCTTCGTGCGCGCCCAGGAAGCGGCGCGCGCGGCGCGGCTCGGCATCTGGAACCCCGCGACCAACCGCGCGAAGACCCCCGGCGCGCACTCGGCCGTACGGCCCTACGCGCGCCTCTTGCCGTGGTGGGACGCGCGCGCGGCGGCGATCGATGGGTTCCGCGCCCGCGCGGCGCGTGAGCCGGACGGATGGCTCGCCGCCGAAGACCCCGCTGCCATTCAGCTCGCGTACGAGCGCTGCCAGCGCGAGCCGATGCTGCGCGTGACG
>JABFRZ010000096.1 GCA_013140785.1 Planctomycetota bacterium
GCGCAAGGGCGCTCGCTCGTGAGCGGCTCCAGCTCCTCCTTCAGCTCCTTGCGCGCGACCTTGCCGCGGTCGTTCTTGGGCAGGCTCTCGCGCCACTCGAACCAGCGCGGGTACTTGTGCGGGGCGAGCTTCGTCTTGATCCAGGCCTTGAGCTCGAGCGCGAGGGCATCGCTGCCGCGCTTTCCCTCCTTCAGCACCACGAAGGCGAAGGGCTTGGTCAAGCCCTCCTCGTCGTCGTGGCCGCACACGCACACCTCGGCCACGGCCGGGTGCTCGAGCAGCGCGTTCTCGATCTCGAGCGGCGAGGTGAAGATGCCGCTGACCTTCAAGAGGTCGTCGGCGCGGCCCTCGTAGAAGTAGTAGCCCTCGGCGTCGCGATGGAAGAGGTCGGCCGAGGTGCACCACTCGCCCTGGAAGGTCGCGCGCGACTTCGCCTTGTCGGCCCAGTAGCACAGCGCGGTCGAGCCGCCGCGCACGCGCAGGAGGCCGGGCTCGCCCGTGGGCACTTCCTTGCCGTCCTCGCCCACGACCACGGCCTCGTAGCCGGGCACGATCTGGCCGAGGCTCGCCTCCTTGACGTCGCCGAGGCGGTTCGAGATGTAGATGTGGAACATCTCGGCCGAGCCGATGCCGTCGAGGATCTCGACCCCGGTGCGCGACCTCCACTCCTGGTACAGCTTGGGCGGCAGCGCTTCGCCCGCCGAGAGGCACACGCGCAGACTCTTCAGGTCCGCGGTTTTCATGCGCGGCGAGCGCAGCATCGCGTTGATCATCGTCGGCACGCTCGTGAGCAGCGTCGGCCGGTGTGCGGCGATCTGGTCGAAGAGCTCGTCGGCCGTCGAGCGTCCCTCGAACAGGATCGAGCTCGCGCCCACGCGGAACGGGAACATCAGGTTCGTTCCAGTGGCGTAGCCGAAGAAGAGCTTGGGCACCGAGAGACAGCGGTCCGACTCGGCGTAGCGCACGATCTGGAGCGCGTACGTCTCGGTGCTCCACGCGAAGTCCGCGTGCGTGTGCACGCAGGCCTTGGGCTTGCCGGTCGAGCCGCTCGTGAAGAGCCAGCCGGCGAGATCGTCGGGGCCCGTGGGCTCGCACTCGGCCTCGCTCGAGCCATCGCGCTCGGCTGCGAGGGCCTGCTCGTAGCTCGTGAAGCCGCCCGCGATGTCGCCCCCGACGTCGCCGACGACGAGCACTTGCTTCAGGAGCCGCGCCTCGCGCGCCGCCGGCCCGAACTCCGCCAGCACCTCCGCGTGCACGATCGCCAAGCGCGCCTTCGAGTAGGCGAGGTAGTACGCGTACTCCTCGCGCTTCAGCAGCGGATTGACCATCGCGAACACGCCACCCGCGCGCAGGATCCCGAAGAAGCTCTCCGCGAACTCGAAGCGATCCGGCAGCACGAGCAGCACGCGCTCCTCCGGCCGCACGCCGGCTCGGCGCAGTGCAGCCGCGACCTTCCCAGTCCGCGCCGCGATCTCGGCGTAGGTGCGCATCTCCTTCCCCGCGATCAGCGCGACCCTCCTCCCGCGCCCCTCGTCGAGGCTACGGTCGAGATAGTACGTGCAAAGATTGAAGCGCTCCGGGAAGGGCGCGACGGCGGAGCAGAGGTCGGCTTGGGCCATGACCGGATCAGAGTAGCAGCGCGCGCGGGTCGACAGAGTGCTGGCCGAGGTGGACTCCATGGCAGCCCGCGTGTAGGTTCGGTCGAGTTCCTGACCCCCTTTCCGGAGACTCGAAAACCATGGGCGAGAAGAAGCAGAAGAAAGAGATCAAGAAGCCGAAGACGTCGGCCAAGACCAAGCCCGAGAACCTCCCGCCGCACCTCAAGCGACCCCCGAAGTAGCTCCTGTTCCCATGGGGAGGCGGCGCGCCGGCAGCACCAGCTCCGCCGCCTCCACCATGCCCCACGAAAGGCGGCGAAGGTCGGGGGCCGCCTAGAAAAGCAGGGGAGAAGGGAGCGAGGAGCCTCCAGCTCGGGAACGACTAGCCCGACCTATTCATGAGGCCTCGAGCGAAACGTCGCGAATGGCCGCAGATGCAACGATTTGCGACTGAGAGGACCGCAGGCGACCTCTGCAGGTCGCCGAGGACTAGGCAAGGAGCAAAGCGCTGCAGATGCAGCCAGTCGCGACGTTGCAGCCGAGGCTTCATGAATAGGTCGGGCTAGGGGCTGATGCGCGAGTTCAACGCCGGCGCGCGGTGATCCGCAACGGCCAGACTCGAGCCGAAACGCCTGGGACACGAGGCGCATCCGAGTCTGTGTGCACGGCGCCGTTCGGCGCAGCCGCACCTCCGCCGCGAGCCGGGCTTCGGTCGCGCTCACCCTCGTTCCTCTGCCACCGCTCCTCCACCATGAACCTCGGTCTCGCTTCGTCCGTCCTCGCGTTCGCTCCGCTCTTCGCCCTCACCGCCTGCGCCACCACGCCCACGCACGTCGTGGACCAGGACGGCACGGTGCGGCTCCTCAACGTGGACAAGGACGGGCGCGCGGTGCTCGGCCACGATGTCGTCGCGTTCTGGACGGACTCGAAGCCCGTGCAGGGCAGCGCGCGCTTCCAGAGCCGCTTCCGCGGCGCCACGTACGTGTTCGCGAGCGCGGAGCACAAGCGCGCCTTCGACGCCGAGCCGGCCAAGTACGAGCCGCAGTTCGGCGGCTACTGCGGGTACGCGGCCTCGATCGACAAGCTCTCGCCGATCAGCCCAGAGTTCTGGGAGATCCTCGACGGGCGGCTCGTGCTGCAGCACAACCAGAAAGCCTGGGACCTGTGGCACGAGGACGTGACAGGGAACCTGGTGAAGGCCGACGCGAACTGGCCGGGGCTGGTCGAGCGCAACGCGATCCGCGGCAAGCGCCTGGTGAACCTCGACCCGCTGGGAGTCGCGGCCGGCGGCCACGATCCGGTCGCCTACGTGATCGCGGGCAAGGCCGTGCCGGGCAGCGCCGCGATCGAGGCCGTGTACAACGGCGCGAAGTACCACTTCGCCAGCAAGGAGAACAAGGACACCTTCGAGCGCGAGCCGCGCCGCTGGGAGCCCGCCTTCGGCGGCTACTGCGCCTGGGCCGTGACGCTGGAGAAGGTCGTGCCGACCGACGGCACCGTGTTCGAGGTCGTGGACGGGCGCTTGCTCCTGCAGCGCACAGAGGACGCCAAGCGCAAGTTCGACGCGGCGCCGCAGGCGAACCTCGGGGTCGCGGACCGGAACTGGCCGCAGCTCGTCACGGAGAAGGGGCGCTAGCTGCTAGCAGCTGTCTCAGAGATCCGAGTGAGAAGTCTGGGCTTGTGGGCGGCAAGAGTTCCCAGGCAGAAGCGCTGGATGCTCGCGAGGATCTGGTCGGCGCTCTTGGTCCAAGCGAGGGGCCTTGCGGCGCGGTTGCTCGCGCTCCCACGGCGGCCGTCATCGCGCAAGCCAGAGGAGGAGCGCGAGCAAGAGCGCTACCCCCTGCCGTTCAGCGCCTGCTGGAACTCGCGCGCCGAGCCGTAGCGCTTCCTGCGGTCGGCCTGGCAGGCGTGCAGGATCGCGGCCTCGAGGTGTGGGGCGACTTCGACGTCCTTGGCGCGCTTCTTCATCGGCGGCGGGTCCTTGAGCTTGGACTGGAAGACCTCCAGGAAGCTCGCGCCGGTCCAGGGAAGCACCCCGGTCGCGCATTCGTACAGCACCGTGGCGAGGTTGTAGATGTCGGAGCGCACGTCCGCGGCCTCGCCGCCGAACTGCTCGGCCGGCGCGTAGTAGGGCGTACCGATCAGCGCGGTCTTTTCCCCGAGGCCCTTGGCATTCCACAGGCTCGGCGTGATGCCGCCGTCCACCAGCATGGCCATGAGCGCGGCGCCCTTGCCGCTCACGTGGATCGTGCGCGGCTTGATGTCGCCGTGCACCAAGCCGGCGCCGTGGATGCGCCCGAGGCCCTCGAGCAGCTGCGTGCCCAGCGTGACCAGCTCGGCCTCGCTGAGGCGTTTCTCGCGATCCATGCGCTCGCGCAGGCCCTCGCCCACCGGGAGATCGGTGACGAGCAACAGCCCGCCCGCGAGCGACAGCACCTCGCGCACGCGCAGGACGTGCGGCGATTCGATCTCGCGCCAGGGCACGAGCCTGGACCGGAATTCCTCGGCCTGGTCGGCTTGGTCGAAGAGGCCAGCCGGGAAGAGCGAGACCTCGCAGCGCTCGCCGGCCGCATCGGTGGCCTCGTAGGCGGCCGCGAAGCCGCTCTGGCGGCGCGCGCCGACGATCGTGTAGCGATCGGCGAGCCTCTTGCCCTTCACGAGATCGTAGGTCGTCAGGTACTGGGTCATCGGCATTCTCTAGTCGGACTCGGGCGCGAGGTGCTCGTGCAGGAAGACGAGCACGCGAGCCCAGAGCTCCTCGGTTCGCGCCGCATCGTAGCTGGCGCCGCGCGGATCGAAGAAGCCCCGACCGGCGCCGGGCACGACTACGAGCTCGAACGGCCGCGCAGCGGAGCTCAGCCGCCCGTGCAGGAGCCCGCGCTCTTCCGCCCCGACCGCGCCGCGCTCCGCGAACACGCCAAGGAAGGCGCCCTCGAGGTTGAGCCCGAGTTCGAGCGGCTGGGTCGGCCGCTCGGGCGAGAGCGCGGGATGGAGCACCGGCCCCTCGACGTCCACCAGCGCCGCGAGCCGGCGCGTGCAGCCGAGCAGGAAGGCCAGCGTACCGCCACGCCCGAAGCCGAGCACACCGAGTCGCTCGCGATCGACGCCGGGCAGCTTGCGCAGCGCCTCGAGCGCACGATCGAGCTCGGGCAAGGCGCGCCGATCGGACTCCAGCGCGTCCTTCGAGAGCTCGTGCGCCGAAGCGACGAAACCAGCACACCCCAGAGGCTCGAACGCGGCCTCGACCCAACCGCCGGCGAGCGCGGGCTCGTGCAGCAGCAACACCGCGGCGCGCTCGAGTTCGCGCTTCGAATCCGGGCTCGTCACCGAGGCCGCTCGCCCGCCAGCTCGTTGATGTACGCGAAGATCGCGGCGTGCCCGTCTGGCAGCGAGCCGTTCGCGAAGTAGGCCGCGATGTTCAGCGTGTGCTCCGCCTGGGGGAAGTACTCGAAGAGGAAGCGTGTCTTGCCGGCCGCGCTGGCCTTGGCTTCGAGCGCCTCGACGCCCGCGATCGGAGTGTTCGTGTCCAGGCCGCCGTGGAAGAAGCCGACGGGGACGTCGAGCTCGGCCAGGAAGTCCCACAGCGGTGGCTGCGCGAAGTGGTCCTTGAACCAGTCCTTGGGCGTGCTCACGCCGGCGGCGAACTTGGCCCACTGGTCGAGCAGCGCGAAGTTGTCCTGCTGGACGGCATCGAGCAGCGGCTTCGCCTGGGCCACGAGGTCGGCGCGGCCGATCAGCCCGTCGCCGTCCTTGTCGAACAGCTCGAAGGCCCCGCCGCCGAGGGCCTTCGCGCGAAACCGGTGCGGGTCGGCCTCGAACTCGACCTTCGTGATCTTCCCGTCGTCGTCAGCGTCGAAGTAGCCGCGGTAGGCCAGGAAGGCGCCGTCGGAGAGGATGTAGGTGAAGGTTTCGCGCAGGTTCTGCGCCATGACACCGTACAGGACGAGGCCCTGCACCTCGGATGGCGCGCGCGCGGCGGCCTGCGCGGCGAGCAGCGTGCCCTCGCTCGCGCCCATGAGGAACACGGGAACCTCGGCGAGCTCGGCCTCTGCGCGCACGGCGCGCACGGCGGCGAGCACGTCCTCGACTTTGTTCGCGAGCGTGCTGGTGTCGTAGAGCTCGCGCTCGATCGCCTCGTAGCGCGGCGGCGAGTCCCCCATGTGGATCCCGCGGCCCTCGTAGCCGAAGAAGCCGACCCGCATCTCCGTCAGCTTCGTGCGGTACAGCTCGAAGTAGTCGAAGGTGCCGCCGCGCCCGTTCGGCCGGCGCATGTCCACGGTCATGCCCTCGGCCGTCTGAACGTAGACCACCACGGCGCGCGGCGCGCCCGAGCCCGGCAGCGTCAGCTTGCCGTACATCTCGTGGCCGTCGTGCGTGCTGAAGGCCACGTCGATCGGTTCGCCCGCGCGCGCTCGGCCGGACTTCGCGGACCCGGTTGTCGCGGACCAAGGCGCGAGGCACGCGGCGAGCAGGAAGGCGATCATGGTTCTTGGGCGACTCGGCCGTGAGAGCGTCTGGGAACTCTAGGTCGCCGAGTGTAGCAGTCTCTCCGAGGAGGTCCCTGCTGCGGCCGCGCGGCGCCTCGATCAAGCCGCAGCGGAACGGATGCAGAGCTCCGCCGCCCGACCGCGTACGCTTCCGAAGCCCGTGAACTTCTCGCGCTACCCGAGGCCGTGCCGGCCACCCGCGTGGGCGCGAGGCGGCCACGCGCAGACTTTGTGGGCGCACGTGCTACCTGCGCGCGAGGCGCCTATCTCGAAACGTCCCGGAGTACTGCAGCGCGAGGTCGCGTTGGGCGAGGGCGAGCGGCTGGTCGTGCACGCGCTGCCCGGCGCGAGCGGCGTGCGCGTGCACCTCTTCCACGGGCTCTCTGGGGACGCCGACTCGGACTACATGCGGCGCACCACGGCCGCACTCGCGGCGCGCGGGCATTCGGTCTGGGCCGCCAATCACCGCGGCTGCGGAGCGGGACGCGGGCTCGCGGCGCAGCCCTACCA
>JABFRZ010000407.1 GCA_013140785.1 Planctomycetota bacterium
CCTGGATCGCCACCCTTGCCTGGATCGCCACCCTTGATGGTGCCCCCCGACCACGACGAGTACGTGCTCGTGAAGGGCGAGCAGCTCGTGCCGAAGGACGGCGTCTACGAGCTGCACTTCACCGAGGAGCTGCGCGAGGTCACCTATCTCGATCGCATCCGCCTCGACGTGGTGGACCACCCGGCGGACAGCGAGGTCTTCCCGAACGAGCGCTTCTCGTTCCCGCCCTTTCCCGTGGCGCACACGCACACCGTGAAGGAGCCGCTGCTGCCGCTCTCGGCCGTGGACCAGAACGGCAAGGACTGGCGCGACGAGCTCGCGCGCGACGACAAGAGCTTCGCGATTCCGTTCGAGAGCTTGAACGGCCCCTACCGCGGCCTGGCCACGCCCACCACGCTCGAGCTCGCCTTCGATCCCGCGCGCGTGCAGGCGGCCGCGCAGCTGCGTCTCTTCCTGAACGGCTGGTTCTACTGGACCGACGCCTCGGTCAACCTGGCGGTCGCGCGCCATCCCGACTTCGAGTTCATCCCGCCGCTCTTGTCCGTGCCCGACGGCAACGGGGGTTGGAAGGAGTGCGGCTCGATCGGCTTCCCGGCCGGCAAGCTGAAGACGATGGCCGTGGACGTGAGTGCGCTCCTGAACCGGGACGACCCGCGCATCCGGCTCTTCTCGACGCTGCGGCTCTACTGGGATTCGATCCGGCTCGCGACCGACGCCGACAACGCGCCGCTCGTCACGACGCCGCTCGAGCCGCTCTCGGCGCACTTGTGGCAGCGCGGCTTCTCGCGCTCCTTCCCGCTGCTCGGCGAGCACGACTGCGAGTGGTTCGTGTGGGACGAGCTCGAGCCCGAGCCGCGCTGGAACCAGCACCCCGGGCTCTACACCAAGCTCGGCGAGACGCGCCCGTTGCTGGCCGCGATCGACGATCGCTTCGTGGTGATGGGCGCGGGCGACGCGCTGAGCGTGCGCTTCGACGCGCGCGAGCTCCCGCCGCTCCCGCCGGGCTGGCGCCGCGACTATCTCGTGTTCCTCGACGGCTGGGCCAAGGACCGCGACCCGAACACGCTCGAGGCGCTCTTCGTCGAGCCGCTGCCCTTCCACGGCATGAGCGCCTACCCCTACCGGGACGACGAGCGCTACCCCGACGACGAAGAGCACCGCGCCTACCGGCGCGAATGGAACACGCGCCCCGCCACGCGCTGGATCGAGCCGCTGGTCTCGCCGCGAGGCGGCGAAAACGCCGTGCTCACCAGGACGCCGAGCGGTCGGACGAATCGCCTTGAGCCGGCGGAGTCAGCGTTCCTCGGTCAGCGGCCCGCGCAGCACGGTCTCTAGCCTTCCCTCCGCCGTGAGGATGAGCGTCGTGGGCAAGGACAAGCGTTCGAGGTCGAGGATCTTCTCGACGGCAACGCTGCCCGCGGGCGCTGGGATCCCCGCTCTCGGAAGGAAGAAGGCCGGCACCTTCGGCGCCTTCGCCACGAGCAGCTCGAGCGCCGCCGGGCGATCTTCCGGCACGTCCAGGCTCAGGGTGACGACGATCATCTCGCCGTCCTCGTGGCGCCGCGCGAGCAGGGGCAGCTCGTTCACGCAGGGTGCGCAGTAGCTCGCCCAGAGGTTGAGCAGCACGGGCTTTCCGCGCCCGAGCGCGCGGACGTCGAGCACGCGCGATCCACCGTCGGCGTCGGCCAAAGCCAGGCTCGGGAACAAGTCGCCCTCGCTCAAGTGCAGCCCCTGCGGGAGCGGGTCGGGCAGCGGCCGCGGCCGTGCGGCATAGGGCTCGGCCTTGCCCGAGCCCTCCACCAGCGTCGCGCGCGTGCCCGCGGCCAGCCGGCCGAACGACTCGCGCGCCCCACCCGGCCAGAGCACCTCGACCTCGGCCTCCGCGGCGCTCCCGAGCCCGAAGACGAGCTCCCTGGATCGGCACGAGAGGAAGCCGTCCCCGCGCGCCACGTTCTGCGCCACGGGGCCGAGCGGTCCGTGGACCGTCACGACCGCGCCGATGGCCTCGTACTGCGAGCGCGTGGCCGCGAGCCGCAGCTTGACGAAGCCGTGCGTGCCGGGCTCGAGCGCATCGTTGCGGTAGAGCGCGTGGCGCTCGCGCTGGATGTTGTGGACGAAGAGGTCCACGTCGCCGTCGTCGTCGAAGTCGGCGGCCAGCGCGGCGCGCGAGTCGTTGGGACTGTCCGCGCCCGAGACATCCGAGAGGTCCACGAAGCGCCCGCCGGCGTTGATCCAGGTCTTGTTGCGCTCGAAGCCGCTGAAGGAGAAGCCCTGCTCGAACATCTGCGCGCTGTGGAAGCCGCGGTAGGCGGGACTGTTCACGGACGCCTTCGCCGCCACGCTCTTCTCGACCCCCTGCTCCAGCGAGGACGCCACCACGTGGCGCCAGTAGGTGCTTCATGTGTCCGCGGCCGTGTCGCCGGTCACGAAGCCGCTGCAGCAATAGATGTCGAGCCGGCCGTCGAGGTCGAGGTCGAAGAGCGCCGGGGCCCAGGCCCAGCTCGCGCCCACGCCACCCTGCTTGCTCGGTAGCAGCTCGAAGGTCGCGCCGCGGCTCTGGAAGATCGAGTTGCCCGCGGCGAGCTTCGAAAGGTCCTTCCAGGTCCCGTCCTTCGTCGCCATGCGCTCGAGGATGCGCCGCCCGGCGGTCGAGGACATGTTGGCCACGTACAGGTCGAGGCGCGCGTCGTTGTCGAGGTCGCCCCAGGTGACGCCCATGCCGTTGCCGAGATCGGAGACCCCGCGCGTGCCGGCCTCGTCGGTGAAGTGGCCCGTGCCGTCGTTCACCCACAGGGAGTTCACGCCGTAGTCGTTGGCGACGTAGAGGTCGGTGTCGCCGTCGGCGTCGAAGTCGGCCGCGGCCGAGGCATAGGACCAGCTCGTGTCGATGAGGCCGCGCGCGGCGGCTTCCTCGACGAAGCGCTGGCCCTCAGGTTGCGCCCCCAGATTGTGATAGAAGCGGTCCGGCGTGCCGTTCGTGGCCTGGATCCAGGAGTTGTTGGGCTCCGTATCGACCCTGCCGTAGTTGCACACGTAGAGGTCCAGGTTCCCGTCGCGGTCGGCGTCCAGCGCGGTCAGCGAGTATCCGTGGCACAGGTCGCCGAAGCCGAGTTCGGCGCCGCGCTCGCTGAAGCGGCCCTGGCCGTCGTTCACCCACAAACGCAGCGGGTTGCCACCCACCTCGGTGCTCGAGCTCCAACCCACGTCGGCCAGCGCCAGGTCCTGATCGCGGTCGTTGTCGAAGTCGAAAAAAACCGCGCCGGTTCCGCCCGCGGGCTGCGCGACCCCGCGCGCTTCGGCCTCGTCCACGAAACCGCCTTCGGGCCGCGCGCGGTAGAGGAAATTCTGCGGCCGGCTCGGGACGAAGAGGTCCTCGAGCCCGTCGCCGTCCACGTCCCCGAGCGCCGCGCCGTTCCAGGCGAAGCTCTGATTCCCGGGGCGGCCGAAGCGGATGCCCGCGTGCGCGACGCCGGCGGAAGTGGCCACGTCGGTGAAGAGCGGCGCGGGGCGCTCGACCTGGTCCAGAGACGTGAGGGCGAAGCGCGTCATGACCCAGCGCCCGGAGCGGCTCTCCACCCGCGTCTCCGCCCAGATCACGAGCGAGCGCGGTCCGCCGTGCTCGTCCGCGCCGATGAAGGTCCACTGCTGGCGCACATTGCCCCAAGCCGGCAGCCCGCTCTGGAACTCCGCCGCCTTGACCTTCGGGGTCACGGCCTCGACGCGCGCCCACGGACCGATGAGCTCCTTCAGGCCGGCCAAAAAAGCTGGCCCAGCGACGATGGCGGGATGCGCGACGTCGGCGCTGCGCTTCCGGGCTCCCAGCGCGAGCTCCTCGTCCTTCCCGACCGGAAGCGGGGCAAGCCCGTGGCCGGCGAACTCCGGCGCGAACCATGCCTCGGCCGCGCCAAAGTCGCGCCGGCGCAGTTTGTCGGCCAGCTCGACCAGGCTGTTGGCCACGGCCTCGGAAGAATCCTCGACCGCATCGAGATTGACGACGCGCGCATCCGGCGCGACGAGCTCGATCGTGGCGGGCAGATCGAGCGGCACAGAGATGTGCGCGGAGAGAGCTCGGGCGCCGGGCGCGTTCGCGATCCCCTTGGAGTCGGCCTCCGGTTCGGCCGGCGAGCAGGCCACCCACGCGAGAGCCGCGAGGATCGAGCCCAAGCGGAGGAGTCTGTTCTCAGAAAGTGCCTTGCTCATGCGTACATTGTGACTCCGTTCCCCGGCCCGGTACCACGCTCGTGCTCGCCCATTCTCCCACACCCACTGAGCGGATCGCGCGGGCCTCGACGGCCCTGATTGCCTTTTGTCTTTCGGCCTGTGGCCCGGCGCGCGAGCCGACGGGGGTCACGCCCGAGATGGTGATCGCCCGCGACCGTGCAGCCGACCTGGCGGCACGGGCCCAGTGGCGCGAGGCGCTGGCGGTGCTCCAGCCGCTGGTGCTGCCCGAGGACGCCGCGCTCGAGGACCTCCTGCGCGCCGCCAATGCACAGCTGGCGATCAAGGACGAGGAGAACCAGGTCGAGAGGGCCACGCCCTGGATCGAGCGCGCCGAACGCCTGGCGCCAACCACTGCGCCGGCCAGCGAGCCCGTGCTGCTGTGGTGCCGCCATCGACTGGCCGCCATCCAGTACGACACCCACACCTCGCTCGGCTACCTGCGGCGCCTGCGCTCGTTGCTGCCGGGGGATTACAGCGTGGGCTTGGCCCTGGCCTCGGCCCTCGATGACATGGACGAACCCGCGGCCGAAGAAGAGGCGCAGAAGATCTACCGTGAGCTGCTGCGTGTCCCGGCGGAGCACTCCGGCAGCTGGCGCATGACGGTGCTCTATCGCCTAGCCCAGACCCTGGTGCGCCAAGGGAGCTCGTCCGAGGCCGAGCCCTTGTTCGCGGAGATGGCCGTGCTCGAAAACCGGGGCCTCTCGCGCCCAGGCGTGCCCCAGCACGAGTCGGACACGCTGGGCGCCGTGCGCCCCCACACCCCGGGCCTCTTCGAGCGCCCTGCGCCGAGTACGCGCGAGACGCGTTTCCAGGTGCAAGAGCGCGTGCCCGGAAGGGGTGATCGCGGGACGCGCATCGTAGAGCTCACCCACGGCTCGACTCAGGACGTGGGCGACAAACAGGGTGCGAGCCAGGAGGAACTGTACTCGTTCGAGCCGCGCGCAACGCTCGTGACCTTCGGGCCGCGCGGCATCGCGCTCTCGCTGAGTGGGGAGGCCACCCGCGTGCTCAGCGAAGGAGAGGTCCTGGATCTGGTGCCGCTCGATCGCATGAACGTCGGCGCGGTCAAGGGCGCCGACGCATTGAAGAAGAGCGGTGATCGCGAGCTCGATCTCGTCTACGCCGTCGCGCGCGAGGGCGCGACCGAGCTTTACCTGCTGGAGAACGTGGGCGGGAAGTGGACGAAGCGACCGGAGCCTCTGGCCACACTCCCACCCCTGGCTGGGCCGGGCCAGCTCCTCGAGCTCGACTACGACCACGATGGCGACGTCGATGTGCTGGCCTGCACGGTGCAAGGCCCACGGCTGCTGCGCAACGACGGACTCGACGGCTCGGGCGCGCTCACGGACGCAACGGCCGAGGCCGGACTGCCGCGCGGGGACTTCCGTGCGTTCAGCGAGGACCTTGATCGCGACAACGACGTCGATCTCCTGTTCGTCGAGCGCGCGAGCGGCGCCGTGCACCTGGCCAGCAACGAGCGCGGCGGACGCTTCTCGGATGCGAGCGCGAGTCTGCCCGCCGGCCTGCGCGGAAGCTGGATCGTCGCGGCCGACCTCGACGGCGACTCGTGGGTCGATCTGGCGGTCTTCGGGGACGAGCTCGCGCTGTACGCGCGCACCGCGACGGGTGCTTGGCGCTCCGAAGCGCGGTGCTTCCCGCTTGCGAGCGCGCCGGCGGGAGAGCCGCGCGCGGTGGATTGGGACCTCGACGGCGCCTTCGATCTCCTCTGGCCTTGCGCCGATCGCCCGGCGGCCGGACTCCTCGCGCCCGGCTTCGCGTCCGGCGGCGTCGCCTTCGTTCTCGGGCAGAGCTTCTCCGCCCAGAAGACCGGCGTGGTCACGCTCGACGTGTCCGATCTCGACGCCGACCTCGACCTCGACCTCCTGCGCCTCGACGGGAGCGGGGTACGCGCCTACCTGACCGAAGGCCAGGGCGGCGGACTCGCGCTCGCCCTGCAAGGACACAAGGACAACGCACGCGGCCTCGGCGCGGTCGTCGAGCTACGCGCGGGGCTCGACTATCGGCGCTTCTACTACCGGGGCAGGCCGGAGCTGGTCGGGTTCGGCGGTAAGGCGGTCGACGTGGTGCGGGTCACCTGGCCGAACGGAGTCGTGCAGAGCAACTTTGGCTTCCAGCTAGGCGCAGCGCGGCTGGTGTCTCAGCGGCTCGGGCAGCTCGGCTCGTGTCCGTTCCTCTACACCTGGAACGGGACGACCTACGAGTTCGTCAGCGACGTCCTCGGCATCACGCCGCTCGGCCTGCCCATGGCGCCGGGGCTACCTGGATCGCCACCCTTGCCTGG
>JABFRZ010000195.1 GCA_013140785.1 Planctomycetota bacterium
GTGAGCAGCTGCTTCGCGAGCACGCTCGCGCCGCAGGGGAAAGCCGTCGCGATCGTCCTGTGCCACACGGTGTCGCACGACCTCGCGGGCGAGGGCGGCTGGAACGACGACACACGCGCGCGCCTCGAGCGCAGCCTGCTGGCGGCTTTCGAGGAAATGGCTCCCGGGGTCGGCGCGAGCGTGCTCGCGAAGCAGCTGCTCACCCCGCCCGACATCGAGCAGCGCTACTGCACGCCCGGCGGCCACCTCTTCGACGGCGAGCTGGCGCTCGACCAACTGTGGCTGCAGCGCCCGAGCCTCACGCTCGGCCGCTACGCGACGCCAATCGGCGGCCTCTTCCTGGGTGGCTCGGGTTCGCACCCGGGCGGTCCCTTCCGCGGCGGGGCGGGAATCCTGGCCGCGCGCGCGTTGCTGGCCAGCGGTTGACCAGAGCACCAAGCTCAGCGGGCACGCGCGCCAGGGAGCGCGCCGGGGGCTGCGACGAAGACGCGCGCCGCGGCCAGCCCGAGCTCGAAAGTGGCGTGGTGCTCGACACCGCCCGGCCCCACCATTCCGGCCTTCGCGAGGGCCGCGCGCGGCTGCGTCTGTAGTCCGACGAGCATCACCGCGATGCCGCCGCTCTGCAGGCGGTCGATGGCCGAACGCAGGTTCACGATCCCGGTGGCGTCCATGGCGGGGACGTCCTCGAGATCGAGCAGGACCAGGCGCACGTCGCGCCGGTCGAATGAGAAGAGCTGGCTGGTCGCCTTGTGGGCCGCGCCGAAGAACAGCGGGCCGCCGATGTCGTAGACCACCACGCCTCGCGGCAAGTCGCGGCCATGCTCGGGGTGTTCCGGGCCGATCAGCTCGGCGCCCGAGATCTCGGCCATGCGGCGCATGAAGAGCAGCGCCGCGAGCAGCACCCCGGCCGTGACCGCGATGGTCATGTCGAACACCACCGTGAGGCCAAAGCAGCACAAGAGCACCGCAACGTCGCTGCCCGGCGCGGTACGCACGACCTGCACGACGTGGCGCAGCTCGCTCATGTTCCAGGCCACGATCAGGAGCAGCGCCGCCAGCGAGGCCATGGGCAGGTGCCCGAGCAGAGGCGCCAGCAGGAGCACGCTGCCCAGCACGAACAAGGCGTGAACGATGGCGGCGATCGGCGAGCGTCCGCCCGAGCGCACGTTCGTGGCCGAGCGCGCGATCGCCCCGGTAGCCGCGAAACCGCCGAAGAAGCTGGCGGTGAGATTGGCGATCCCGAGCGCGGTGAGCTCGACGTCGGGCTGGTGCTTGTGGCCGGTCATGCCGTCCGAGACCACGGCCGCGAGGAGCGACTCGATCGCGCCGAGCATGGCGATGGCGAAGGCCGAGGGCAGCAGCGACTCGACATAGGCGAGCGAGAGGGGTGTGTTCGCGCCCTCCGGCCCGGGCAGGTTCCACGGAAAGACGAAGAACGGTGGCAACCCGGGAATACCCGCGGGCATCTCTGGCGTGCCGAAGCGCGCAGCCAGCGTGGCCGGGACCGCGCCCGCGTAGCGTTCGAGGAGGTAGGCGAGGAACGCGCCGAAGACCAGCGCGACCAGCGGCGCCGGGACGGACGAGCGCACGCGCCGCCACGTCATCAGGACGAGCAACGTGCCCGCCCCGGTCGCGAGGTCTGGCCAGCTCAGCGTGGGCAGCGCTTGCAGGATGGCGAGCATGCGCTCGTGCCACATCGCCTCCCCCGAGAGCCGCACCGTCGTGAGCCCGAGGAAGTCTTGCAGCTGCAGGCTCGCGATCACGAGCCCGATCCCGGCCGTGAACCCGGTCGTGACCGGATAGGGCACGAACTGGATCAGCCGGCCGAGGCGCAGCAGCCCCATCCCGATCAGGATCAGTCCGGCCATGGCGCTCGCCAGCACCAGTCCCTCGAGGCCGAAGCGCGCGGAGATCGGCGCCAGGATCACGACGAAGGCGGCGGTGGGACCCGACACGAGCACGCGCGAGCCCCCCAGCAGCGCGCACACGCCTCCGGCCACGATCGCGGTATAGAGGCCGTGCTGCGGCGGCGCGCCCGAGGCGATCGCGAGCGCCATCGAGAGCGGCAAGGCGACCACTCCCACCACGAGGCCGGCCAGCACATCCGCACGGAGGTGCGCACGACCGTAGCCCTCGCTGACGGCCTCGCGCAGGGCGTAGCCCAGCCGGAATGGCCGCGTCGGACTCATCGATCCCGGGTGCGCTCCGCGCCGGAACGAGCGCGCCCTGTCGGGGCAATCCTGCGCCCCGACCCATTGCGGTCCGCGCGCCCCGCCTCGAGTGCCGCGCGTGCGACAACCGATGAGGGCCCGCGTGGGCGAGCGATGGATCTACGCAGCGCTGGCACTCGCGACGGCGCACTGGTGGTGGGCCGCGCTCGCGGTGCTCCTGCGCGACTTGCGCGCCGCTGGAAAGCAGTTCGAGTCTCCGCATGCACTCGCTCCGGCGCGGGCGCAGCGGGGTCATTCCGCGCCGATCGAGGTCGAATCCCGCACGCCCCTGAACCGGGTGCTGGCCTTCCGCGGGGTGGCGCGCCGCGTGGCCGCGCGTCAACGTTGGGAGGGCGGCTTCGGTCGCCGCGGACTCTGATCCAAGGCGACCGTCCTTCTCGGGCGACGGCGCGCCGCTTCAAGCGCCAGCCTCCCGCAGGGCCAGGAAGCGCGCGCAACCGCAGGCGCGGCACGGCGGCAGTCGCTGCGAGAGGTGTGTGAAGAGGAGCTCGTAGGAGCGACTGTCGAAGAGTTCCGGGTGGGCCTCGTCGCCAGGGCGAGGCAGGCGCCCCACGCCCACGAGCATGCGCAGGCGCGTGTTCACGGGCAGCCACAGATAGTTGGAGCAGAACCAGCTCGAGTGTCCTTCGTCCCGCGCTGCGTCCACCTCACGCTCGAGCTCGAGCAAGCCTGGCTCGAGTCGGAAAAAGTCCTCGACGAGCGCTTGCACGGCTCCATGGGTAGAGGCGTGGGCGCTCGGGATCAAGCGCCGGGTCCACAATCCCTCGCGAGCCGTGGCGGTGCCCGAGGTGGGCCCTCGCCCGCAGGAATGGGGTGAGTGAGGGGATTCGAACCCCCGACCCCCAGAACCACAATCTGGTGCTCTTACCGACTGAGCTACACTCACCGTCCCGGGGGAGATTCCCCCGCAGCGTCCATGGCGAAGTCTTTCGAGGATCGATCCTGCGCGGGCGAAAGTCAAGCTGCCCCGCGCGCCGGCAACGAAACCGCGCATGCACCGGCGGGTGTTGCCTTCGCCGAGCTCGCGCAGCGTTTCGAGCGCCAGGTACGCTTCGCCCCCCTCGGGCGGGTTGGCCAGGGCAATCTGGTCTCGGCGCGCGTGCTGGTGGTCGGTTGCGGTGCCTTGGGGGGGATTCTAGCCCAGACACTCTTCCGCGCCGGAGTCGGGGAGCTCGTGCTGGTCGATCGCGACGTGGTCGAGCTCTCGAACCTGCCGCGCCAGGTGCTGTTCGATGAGCGCCATGCGCGCGAGGGAACGCCCAAGGCGCTGGCTGCCAAGGACACCCTGGAGCAGAGCGGCGGGCCGAGTGTCGTGCGCGCGCACGTGCTGAATCTCGACGCTCGCAACCTGGAGCTCGTGGCCGACGACGTGGACTTGGTCCTCGACGGGACGGACAACCTGGAGACGCGTTACCTCCTCAACGACTTCTGCATCGCGCGCGGCCTGCCATGGGTCTACGCCGGGGTGGTCGGCTCGTCCGGACTCGTTCTGCCGATCCTGCCGGGGCGCTCGGCCTGCCTGGCCTGCGTGTTCCCCGAGCCGCCGCCCGCAGGCGTGCTGCCGACCTGCGAAACGGCGGGGGTGCTCCTGCCCGCGGTCGGAGCGGTGGCCTCGTTCGCGGCTGGCCTGGGACTGCGCCTGATCGCGCGCCCTGACGTGCCTTTCGAGCCCGCGCTGATCGAGCTCGACACCTGGAACGGCGACGTTCGACGCCTGTCGGCCCCGCGCGATCCCGATTGCCGCGTGTGCGGCCGTCGGGAGTTCGTGTTCCTGCACCGCCCCGGGGCCGAGGCCATCTCCCTCTGTGGCCGCAACACCGTGCAGATCCCCACGCGGGGTGCGCCTCACGTCCTCGGCACTCTGGCGCGATCGTTGCCGCCCGCGGCGAGCGAGGTACGCCTGCACGAGGGACTCCTGCGCTTCGCCTTCGAGGGCTGCCGCGTCAGCGTGTTCCCCGACGGCCGCGCGCTGGTCGAGGGAACCAGCGACGTCGCGCGTGCGCGCAGCCTGCACGCCCGCGCCCTGGGACGGGTCGCGGAATGAGCTCCGACGACCTGGCCCTGGTCGTGCTCGCGGCCGGAGCCAGCGCCCGCCTGGGGGAACCCAAAGCCCTGGTGAGACTCGTCCCCGGGCCGAGCGGCACGGCCCTCGAGATCCTGCTCGCGGCGGGCGCGGCGCTCGGGGACCCGCTTCCGCTCGTCGTCGGGGGCGCCGCGCACGCGCAACTCTCCGGCGTTGTCCCGAGCGGAGTGGAGCTCGTCCACAACCGCGCCTGGAGCACGGGTCGCACGAGCAGCGTGCGCTGCGGGATGGAGCTGCGCCCGGGACGCGACCTGTGTCTCGCCCCCGTCGACGTTCCCCTTGTCCCGGCCGGGGTCTTCGCCGCCCTCGGGGCCGAATGGCGGCGCCAGGGGCGACCGGAACGCGGGTGGCTCGCGCCTTTCGTGGAACGGGCGGGTGTGCGGCGCTTCGGACACCCGGTGCTCGTCGGGCGCGGGCTGCTCTTGGAGCTGAAAGCCTTTCCGCCCGAGCGGCCCCTGCACGCCTTGCGCGCGCAGGCCTCGCCGCTACTCGCACTCGCAGTCGACAGCGAGGCCGTGCTCGACGACCTGGACACGCCGTTCGACCTCGAGCGACTGCGTGCGCGCTCGCGCTGAAACCGCCGCCGCTTTCTCCAGGCAGGAGGATGGCGCTCTCGATAGAGGGCCGGCCAAGCCCGGGCGGTCCGGGTCCCCCTCGCGCCACTCTCCCATCCAGGTCTCGCATGAGCTTCCAGGGCGACGTCGCCGGTATCGGTTTGGGCGAGCTGCTCCAGGGCCTGGCGCGCGGTGAACGGAACGGCGTCCTGACGCTGACGGGCAAGCACCTCTCGGCAACCGTCGGCCTCCGCAAGGGCCAGCTCTTCCTGCTGCCCGGCCCCGAGGAGGACGAAGGCATCTGGCGCGACCGCTGCGTGCGTGCCTTCGCGGACGCGCAGGACGGGAATCTCGAGCCCTCGCGACGACAGCTGATCGCGCGGGCCGCGCGCCTCGAAACCTTCTATCAGATGATCGAGGCGCCCAACCTGCACTTCCGCTTCGATCCCGGGCAACTTCCGCCCGCACCGAGCGCGGCGGTCCGGAACGCGCAACCCGCCGCGGCCAAGGGGCACCGCAGCGTGCAGCTCGACTCCGGCCCGGATCAGGAGTACTTCGAGGACGATTCCTCGGCCTGGGGCACGGGGATGCCGGTCGAGTACATGTTGCTCGAGCACGCGCGGATCTCGGACGAGGTCAAGATCGGGCTCGGAGCCCAGCTCGCCGAGTTCGACCTGCCGCGCGCACTCGATCCCGACGGACAGGAGCCCGAGGTCCGCGACTTCCTCCTGCAATGCTCGGGCAGTTCCACGATCCAGGAGATCGCGGATCGCCTGGGCTGGCCCCTGTCGAAGTGCCGCGGCGTGGTCGGCGAGTACCTGCGCGCCGGACTCGTTCGCATGGCCCAGCCCCGCGAGCTGCTGGCCGCGGCCCAGCGCGAGATGGAGCTCGGCAGAGCGGGGCGCGCGGCCTCGCGCCTCGTCGGGTGGATATGGCGTTCGGCTCCTGGCCCGCTCAGCGCGGCGGATGCCCAAGTGCTCGTGAACGAATGGCAACGCGATCGCCTGCCCAAGGTCCTCGCCTTGGTGGAATCGCGCTGCGCGCGGGCCGTCTTGCGCCGCATCGACCGGCTGGAGAGCGATCGGCACGTCGTGCACGAGCGCTGGAAGATCCTGGTCGAGCTCCACCGCCAGGACGAGCTGACGCTGCTGCACGAGCTCTCGCTGCGCCTGGCGTCGTCGAACCCGAACAGCCGCACCTTCTCCGATCTCCTGCGCCTAGCCCACTCCTTCCATGCGCGCGGCTTGACGGGTCGCACTCGCATGCTGTTGCGCCTGTGCGCCAACCACCTGCCGGAGGGTGGCGCGATCCGCGTCGAGCTCGGGCGCCGCATGCTCGAGGCCGGCCTGATGGCCGAGGGCAGCCGCTGGCTCCTGAACACCGCGCGCGAGCTCCTGACGAACAAGGACGGGGAAGCAGCCATGCTCCCGATCCGGGCGGTCCTGCGGGTCGCACCGGAGCACACCGAAGCCCGCGCCCTGCTGGAGCAGGCGCAGGTGGTGCAGGTCAAGCGCAAGCGGCAGCGCTGGACCCTCGCCATCGGACTCTCGACCGGAGCGGCGCTCTCCCTCGTCGCGCTGGTCAAGTTCCATGACTACCGCGAGGCCCAGCGCTGGGTGGACA